>JBIOHA010000001.1:0-39138 GCA_044448625.1 Chitinophagales bacterium
ATTCGTTTTAAAAGTTAATTTTTTACTCTCAAAACGGTCAACTTATTTCAGGCATTGACAGGGCCCCAACTGCTAATCTGCTAATTAACCTCATTCCGCATTTTTGACCATTTCGAATTTCGCATCAGTTTCCTGACACCTTCTTCAGATCAATCTCATCTGTATAATCAAAAGCGAAAGTTTTTCTGAAGAAAATGAATTTTTGCACTGTTAATGTCCCTGTTATTCCAACTGGTATTTTTTCGTCGGATAAAAAAGATTTCAACCCGAAAGATAAAACTCCGCCGAGCTGATCGAGCGAAGTAGAAAATTCAACTGGTAAAGTAAAATCTGCTTTCTTTTTGATTCGCACCTTATCATCAAATCCAAGCATACCCATAGTCTTATCATCAATTGAAAGGGTAATATTCATTTCACGGATCGTTGCGCCCACAGGATTTGGGTTATGCAATTTAATGTCGGCATTTATTTTGGGATCTGATGTAATATTAGTAACCTCGAAATTTTCATATCCTTTAAATTGCAATGGCTGTGAAACCGTGCATGAAGAAAAAATAATTGCAACAATGAACAGTATTGATGCATTCCTTAAACTAAGTCTGGTAACTGACATAAAATTCGAATTGATTAAAATTAACTGTTATGGCTGAATTGCAAAAGTTGGACCATGGAAGAGGTATCAGGCATCAGGTATGAAGTAGGAAGTAAGAAGTGTGAAGTAGGGGGGATTATTTCATTGGCAGCGTGAAAACAAAATCGCTTCCTCCCCGCTCATTGGCTTCCACCCATATTTTTCCACCGGCCTGGTCAATTATTTTTTTACAAATAGCCAGGCCAATGCCGGTTCCGGAAAATTCTTCTCTTGAATGTAATCGCTGGAAGATCAAAAATATTTTTTCACGAAATTCTTCCGCAATACCGATCCCATTATCGGATATCACAAAGCGAAAACTTTTACCCATAGTTGAAAAACTGATATTAATTATGGGGTTAACGCTTGTGTTGTATTTAATAGCATTAGAGATCAGGTTTTGAAACAACTGTATCATATGTATCTCATCGGCGATGATGGAAGGCAATTCGGGAAAGTTGATCTTCACATGCTGCTCATGAATTTGCGAAGAGAGATTGGAGCAAACCACTTTCATAATATGGTTCAGATCGATCTCCTCATAGCGTTTTACGAAATTAATACCCGACAAAGTCAGCAGATCGCTGATGAGCGTATTCATTGTTTGCGTTCCCGCCATTATAAAATCCATGTACTCCCTTTCATCTTGCGATAGTTCTTCTTTCAAACTTCTTTTTAATAAGGTGACATATGATGAAACCATGCGGAGCGGCTCTCTAAGGTCATGGCTGGCAACGTGGGCAAATTGCCTTAATTCATTGTTGGAGATTTCCAGCTGGTTGGCATATTTTTCAATCTGCTCATTTTTTTGTCGCAGCAGCTGTGCCTCCCGCTCTTTCTTTTCAAGTTCAAATTCATTTCTCGCCTTGGCGATGGCAAAAGTTTTTTCCTCATTAAAAACTTCTTTCAGCGACTCGGCATATTTTTTTTTATATAAAAAAGCATTTTCAAAATCACCATTGGAAGCAAATGCTTCCGACAAATGTTCAGCGATAGTGGAAAGCGACCTGTTTACCCCCAGTTTTTCAAACAGCGCCTCTGCAGTTTTAAAATATTCAATGGCTTCTTCATATTTATGCATGATGGCATACGCTTCACCCATTTGATTAAAGGTATGGGCAGTATGATAACTGCTGTCAATTTCCTTATCATATTCTCTTGCCCTTTCGAAATAATGGAGCGCTGTATTAAAATCATTGAGTTTTGTATATACGAGTCCGATGTTGGCGCAATAAATAGAGAGAAATGAAGTTGAGCTTTCTTCTTCTGCCAATGCAAGTGCTTTTAATAAATATTCCAAAGAGGCTTTAAAATTTTCCGCTTTAAAATAATATACTGCATATGAATTATAACAATTACCCACACCGGTCATATCTTCAATTTCCTTATAAATGTCCAATGCCTTATTCAAATATTCATCCTGCGCAAATTCAGAACCGGTGTAATTAAATAAAATAAAAACATTGTAATAGGCATGAGCGAGCCATCTTTTTTCATAATAATTTTTATCCTGTTTTAGCTCAAGGAGTTTTATACATTCGAGATAATGTTTTTGGGAGAGCACATTATCACCAGTGAAATGGTGATTTCTTCCGAGGTTAAGATGATAATAGGGCTCATACCTTTTTTTAAATTCACCCCGTAATAAAGCAAAGGCATCGTCGCACATTTTAATGGAGCCGTAATAATTATTATTCACCAGGCACTCATATAATGCGAGTTCCATAAGAGCAAGTGCCTTATAATTTTTGCTTTGAATACTTTCTGCCAGTTCCAGCGCTTTTTCCGAAAGCTCCCTGATCTCAGAATTTCGTTTGGTCACCAGATCCCACGATGTATGCAACAATTCCTCTATACGTTTTTCAATCTCCTTTTTCCTGGCAGGTTTGGTTAGTGGCATATAAATCAGGTACGACAGTTAGTTGCCCTAAAATTAGCAAATTGACAAATGGTGAACCCCGATCAGGATGTTGATAGAAATATCACTGGAATGTGTGCATCGCGTCTCCTTGCCAGGTCAAATTGTCATAAAAAAACCGGTGGCATATGCTTTGCCTTCGCGGCTCTTATAAAAAACCAATCATATCTATGACCATCGAAAAAGGAACAATAGCGGTTCAAACTGAAAATATCTTCCCCATAATTAAAAAGTTTCTTTACAGCGACCACGAAATATTTTTACGCGAGCTGATTTCCAATGCGGTAGATGCCACACAAAAGCTGAAAAAATTATCCTCAATGGGAGAAGTTTCGGGAGAGATCGGCGATACCACTATAGAAGTAAAAATTGATAAATCACAAAAAACGCTCACTATTTCCGACAAAGGAATAGGGATGACCGCTGAAGAGGTAAAAAAATATATCAACCAGGTTGCGTTTTCCAGTGCAAGTGAATTTCTTGAAAAATATAAAGGGCTTGATGATGGAAAAACGATCATCGGGCATTTTGGTTTGGGATTTTACAGCGCCTTTATGGTTGCGGATAAAGTGATGCTCATTACTAAATCGGCTAAAGAAAATGCCGAACCCGTGAGATGGATATGTGATGGTTCCACTGAATTCAGCCTTGAACCATGGGAAAAAGAAAGTCGCGGAACCGAAGTTGTTTTATTTATTAATGATGAGAACGAAGATTTTTTAGAAGAAGCAAAAATATCGCAGCTTCTAAACAAGTATTGCAAATTCTTACCTGTGCCTATTCAATTTGGAGAAAAGGAAGAATCGATTGAAGATGATGACATGGTAACCGAAGAAGCAATTATTACGGAAGCGGAAACAGAAACTGAATTAACTGAAACTGATGGCGACACTTCAAATAAAAAGAAATCCAAAAAGAAAAAAGAAACGAAAGAGCCGAAAAAAATAAAGGTTCCGAATATCATTAATAATACAAATCCGGCATGGACAAAAAAACCGGCCGATCTAACAGATGATGATTATAAAAATTTCTATAACGAATTATATCCTTATAGTGAGGCTCCCTTGTTCTGGATTCATTTAAATGTTGATTATCCTTTTAACCTGACCGGGATATTATATTTCCCAAAAATTAAAAAGAGTTACGAGATACAAAAGAACAAAATACAACTCTATAGCAACCAGGTTTTTGTTACCGATGAGGTAAAAGAGATCGTACCCGAATGGCTGACGCTGCTGCATGGTGTAATTGATTCTCCGGATATCCCGTTGAATGTTTCCAGAAGTTATTTACAGAGCGATCAGAATGTAAAAAAAATCAATAACTATATCACCAAAAAAGTGTCGGAGAAATTAGAGGAGTTGTTTAAAAAAGAGAGAAATGAATTTGAGGAAAAATGGGAGAACATTAATGTGATAATTAAATACGGCATGCTGAGTGATGAAAAATTTGCTGATCGCGGTGAAAAATTCTGCTTATTGCAAAACACAGAAAAAAAATATTTCACTTTTGATGAATACAGGCAGCATATTGATTTAAATCAGAAGGACAAATCAGGAAACCTGATCGCCTTATATACCAACAATCTCACCGACCACCATGTTTATGTTGATGCTGCTAAAAACCGGGGCTATGATGTACTGGAGATCGATAATATCATCGATAATCATTTTATTTCGCATCTGGAACAAAGATTAAAAGATATCCAGTTCCGGAGAGTGGATTCAGATACGGTTGATAAACTTATCGACAAAGATGAAAAAGTAGAATCGGTATTAACTGAAGCTGATCAAACTGTGATCAAAGAATTATTTGAGAAAATTTCCGATCAGAATGCTGCCACTGTTGTGATCACCCCGCAAAGTCCGGATGATAATCCTGTTTCCATAACAAAACCTGAATGGATGCGCCGTATGAAAGAGATGAGCTATATGAATGGGATGGATTTTGCAGGTTCAATGCCCGACCAGTATAATCTGGTTGTAAATACAAATCATCCTGTAATAAATAAATTGTTGTCGCTTCCTGAAGAGGAAAAAGAACGCAGCGTAAAACAACTGAACGATCTTGCATTGTTATCGCAGGGAATGCTCAAGGGAAATGACCTTACGGAATTTGTGAAGCGCAGTGTCGGGATGATGTAAAACTATGTGAATTAGCAGGGTGTTATAAATGGATCACGCATTTGGAGTAATCGAAAATCTTTATATCTTTACGCAAGTAATGTATTTCAATTCCAAACATAAATCTTCTAAACGCATCTCGCCAAAGGGTGGGTTCTGAAGATTTTGTTGCAAAATAAATCTAAGGCTTACCTGAAAAGGTAGGCCTTTTTTTATGATTGGAATTTGACATTATCAATAACGAGAAGCGGGTCTAAAGATAAAAGCATTAAATTAATAATATGGAACTCAACAACAACGATTATTTTTTTGGCGGTGTGCGATTAACCGACATTGCCGCTGAATTTGGAACACCTGTATATGTTTATGATGCGAAAAAGATGACGCATCAATTCAACAAGTTACAAAATGCTTTTGCTGACGTTGAGGTGAAGATAAAATATGCCTGTAAGGCGCTGACCAATATTTCGGTGATGAAACATTTTAAACAAATCGGTGCCCAACTCGATGCTGTTTCCATTGAAGAGGTGCAGCTTGGTTTACATGCAGGATTTGCTGCATCCGAAATTTTATTTACTCCTAATTGTGTTTCCATTGATGAAATAAAACAGGCTGTTGAACTCGGTATAACAATTAATATCGACAATATTTCCATCCTCGAACAATTTGGACATATTTATGGTGATGCAGTGCCATGTTGTATCCGTATTAACCCGCACATCGAAGCAGGCGGTCATCAGCATATTCAAACAGGACATATTGATAGCAAGTTTGGTATTTCCATTTACCAGATGCGACATGTGCATAGAGTAATTGAAGCAAATAATATCAGGATAATCGGATTGCATATGCATACCGGTTCCGACATATTAGATTCCAATGTTTTTTTGCAGGGCGCTGAATTATTATTTGACGCTGCGCTTAATTTTCCTGACCTTGAATTTCTGGATTTCGGCAGCGGATTTAAAGTGGCTTACAAAGAAGATGATGTGACCACAAATATTGAGGAATTAGGAAAAGACCTCAGTGAAAGGTTTATTAATTTTTGCTCTGCCTATGGCAAGAATTTAGAATTATGGTTCGAGCCTGGAAAATTCCTTGTGAGTGAAGCAGGAATTCTGCTGGTGAAAGTGAATGTTTTAAAACCAACCATGGCCACAGTTTTTGCAGGAGTTGACAGCGGCCAGAATCATTTAATAAGGCCCATGTTCTACGATGCCTACCACAGCATAATAAATATTTCAAATCCCAATGGCATTCAAAGAATTTATACTATAGTCGGATATATCTGCGAAACCGATACTTTTGCCCGCGACAGAAAAATAAATGAGATACATGAAGGCGATATCCTCGCGATAAAAAATGCCGGCGCTTATGGTTATACCATGAGCAACAATTATAACAGCAGGCTAAGACCACCGGAAGTTTTTATTGTTGATGGCAAGGCGCACCTTATCAGAAAAAGAGAAACGATTGACGATCTGATCAAAAACCAGGTAGATATCCCGGAACTGATGGTAAATGAAAGAATTGGTTTAAAATAAAAATCTATTCAGTCAAGACATTATAGCTTCAATATTTTAACCCTCTGAACTTGCTCATTTAATGCACCGCTAGAAATGATTACAGTGTACAATCCAGCCGCAAAATTGTTGAAATTGATCTTTAAATCATGGAATTGTTCATGTTGTGCGACCTCTGTATATACCTCTTCACCAAGGGCATTGATAATTGAATAATTAATTGTGGAAGATATTTCAGTTGCAAAAGACAGATGAAAAATATCAGAAACAGGATTATTATATTTCAAATCCATAACCCAGTCATCATTTATTGCAACAGGTGCTTCCTCCAACTCGTAGATATAATAACCGCCAGTTCCAATCCAAAAACCATCTCCATCAATATATTCACAGAGAATTGCTCCATTGTCGGAACTATACCAGAAATAAACAGGAACTTCATATAAATCTCCTTCGCTTATTCTTACCCTCACCATAAGCACATCTGTAAAAGTAAGGTCAGGTAGAATCAACGTTCCATAACCGATACACCAGATATTATAAATACCACCTCCGAAACCGGATAATGTATTGTCCCAGGTATCGAGATTCTCTGCACCAAGTTCCAATGGAAAAACAAATTCAGTTTGAGGATCCGTAAAAGTATTTACACCGTTTGCTGTGGTATAAGATCCAACCCGCATCATTTTATCGGCATCCCTCTTAAAATATCTATAAGAATTACCGGGTGTTTCTTTGTAACAATAATTCGCATCGGGAAAATCATCGCCATGCGCAGTTGATGTGGGGTCAACTATTTCAATATTAAAATCGCTTCCTCCATCTAGAAAAGCAGTAAAATCCCATGTTACGTCTGCGCCCTGAATTGTGGTATCTATTTCATAGATATTGGCAATTTCATGCAGATGCCATTCACCACCAACGGCCATCATTTCATCGCTTAATAATTGAGGTTGCGTATAGCTGGTGAAATATCCAGCTAAAAGAAAAAGGCAAGGCAGTATTTTTTTCATAGTATGGTTTTTACAAATTTAAACAAAAAGCATATTTCAACGTCGGTTTCGTAAACAATTTTGCTTACAAATTATTAATAGCGTTTGAATGAGTTGGCCGTTCAAAAAATCACATGTCATTCAAAAACGGATTCATCTTCCTCTCCCTCCCGATGGTTGTCGCCTGCATATGCCCCGGATAAACTTTTACCTCATCAGGCAGCATCATCAATTTATTTTTTATTGAAGCGATCAATGTATTATAATTTCCGCCGGTGAGATCGGTTCTTCCAATCGAATCAAAAAATAAAACATCCCCACTAACAATAAATTTATCTTTTTCATTATAAAAGCAAATGGATGCCGGTGAATGACCCGGTGTAAATAAAATTTTAAAAGTTGTTTCCCCAAATTTAAATTCATCGCCCTCGTCCAAAAATATTTCCGGCTCAGGTGATCTTTTATAGTTGATGCCCATTGACGGTGCATAATTCACAACTTCATTCAGGAGGGTGATCTCATTTTTATGCATTACAAGAGGAACCTTGTATCTGTCGGCCACGAACCTGTTTCCCAGTACATGATCAATATGACAATGGGTATTGATCAGGTAAACGGGTTTGAGTTTATTCTCAGTTATAAATCCGGACAGCTCTTCATCTTCATTTTTTGAATAATTCCCAGGGTCAACTATAACACTTTCGCCTGTTTCATCGTATATAATATAGGTGTTCTCGTAAAACGGATTAAAGGTGAAACTTACAATTCGGGCCATGAGAATATCGTTATTTTGTAAAATTTTAGACAATACTTGAACTTTATGGCAAAACTACGTATTTTGCAAGGGTGATAGGGGTTACAGGCATGAAGATCTATACTTTACAATCTCTTAAAAAGCTGGCTTTTACTGCATTCATGATGGGTAGTGTTCTTGTATATGGACAAGGCACACAAATCCAATTCGGCCAGAACAGGGTTCAATACAAGGAGTTTACATGGCAATTTTATGAGGGTGAGCATTTCCTGGTTTATTTTAATCAGGGCGGGCTTAACCTTGGAAAATTCGTTGCCCAGATAGCGGAAGCCGACCTTGTTCAGATAGAAGACCTGCTCGACTATAAGCTGAATGCAAAGCCTGAGCTCATCGTTTACAACAATATCTCCGATTATAATCAGTCGAATTTTGCGATCGGGAAAGAAGAGCAATACAATATTGGCGGACAGACCAAAATTATAGGTAATAAAGTTTTCATTTATTTCGACGGTAATCATCAGCATCTCAGGAAACAGGTGCGAGAAGGCATCGGCAAGGTGCTTATCAATGCAATGATATTCGGTGGGAACTTGCAGGAAATTGTTCAAAATGCTGTGCTGCTGAATTTACCTGAATGGTTCACAGAAGGATTGATCTCTTACATCGGCGAAGAGTGGAACACTGAACTCGACAACCAGTTGCGTGAAGGTGTTTTAACCGGGCGATATAAAAAATTTAATAAGCTCACTGGTGAGGACGCACGTTTTGCGGGCCATGCACTCTGGTATTATATCGCAGAAAATTACGGGGAAGCTACGATCCCGAATTTATTATATCTCATTAGGATCAATCGCTCACTCGAAAATGGTTTTTTATTTGTTTTGGGTGAAGGTGTTAACGCCACCATCGACGACTGGTATCATTATTTTCTGACTAAGTACGAAAAAGAATCAAAGGATAAAACAATTTTAACCGATGAAAATTTAATCCCAAGAAAAACAAAAAAGAATGTGCAATATCATAACCTGGTGATAAGCCCTGATGGAAAAAATATTGCCTACGCAGTTGATGATCATGGAAAATTCAAGGTTTATATCCAGGAAATAGGTTCAAAGGATTTTGATAAAGTAAAACGCGGAGGACTTAAAACACATACGCTCGCCACCGATCTCAGCAATCCGCTTTTAAGCTGGAGCCCTGATGGAAAAAAATTAGCCATTGTTTATGAAAAGCGGTATAAAAATTTTGTAACTACTTACGAAGTTGAAAAAAAGGATAAGGAAACAAAAGAATTAACCCGTTTTCAGAAAATACTGGATATGTCGTTTGCAAATACCAGCAACCGGCTTGTGATGAGTGTGATGAATAATGGCCAGAGTGATATTTATATGTATTATCTCGTCAACGATCGCGTTGAACAGTTAACGAATGATTATTTCGATGATCTCCATCCTGCATATGTGGTGTTGAACAATGGATATGAAGGGATCATTTTCGCATCGAACCGTGAAACCGATTCTCTATACACCACAAGAACCATCGATTCAATTTTACCCGTTGGCAACATGGATCTTTATTTTTTTGATTACCTCCATAAATCAAAACATATTGTAAAAGTTACCCATTCAAAAAAGATCAGCGAAAAAGATCCTGTTCAATTTGACGGAAAACATTTTGCTTATCTAAGCGATCAGAATGGAATCGTTAACCGCTTTGCCGGCTACCTCGATAGTCTTTATGATCATACAGATACTTTAGTTTATTATCCGGATTCAATTACAACCAACCCGGTTTATGATTATGAAGATTTTACAACATTTATCAAATACGATTCGGTAAAGCTCGCAGATATTTATCGCGATACAGCTTATGTTTTCCCTGTTACCAATTTTGCCAGCAATATTGTAGAACATGACATTTTATGGAAAACAGGAAAAGTGGTGGATGTTTTTCAACGCGGAAAAGATAATATTTTTTATCTCACCAATGCTCCTGATGATCTTAGCCTGATAAAAAACAATACACTCAACAATACTACTTTCCGGAATTTCATTAATTTAAAAAAGAAGGATGATGATGTAATTACAAAGATCAGCATCAAAGACACCACCACGTTAATTACCACAGAAACAACTATCACCAGTACAGACACCACCAAAAAAGAAATTGACGAAGGCTTGTATTTCCAGTCAGATTTCCCTGAACCGGAAATCACTGCCGATAATATGGATCCTGTTACCCTTGCACAATCCGATAATCCGGAACAACAAAATATCAATACAGGGAAAAAATTCCGTTCATCAAGAATTATCCCTTACAGGATCAAATTCTCCAGTGAATATGTTACGAGCCAGCTCGACAATAGTTTGTTCATTAATAAATACGAAAGTTTTAATGCGACCGGCGGAGTTTATTCCACTCCAAACCTCAGCGCATTATTTACAGTAAGCATCAGCGATCTTTTTGAAGATTACAGGTTTACCGGTGGCATCCGTTTTCCAACATCATTTTCAGGTGGTGAATATTATTTATCATATGATGACTTGAAACACAGGCTCGACAAAAAACTAATCTGGTATTATCAAACCCAAAATGCGCAATATACATTTCAGCCATTGTGGTACCCGCTTGTTGATGCCGGAATAAAAACCAATATTGTTGAGGGTACTTTAAAATGGCCGTTTGATGTTATCAGGTCGGTGCGGGGAAGTTTAGCCTACCGTTCAGAAAAAATTATTTTTCTTGCGAACGATACCTTCAGTTTGAATTTGCCAAATTATAAAGAGGACTGGCTTACATTGAAACTGGAATATGTTCACGACAATACCTATCCTGTTATGACAAATATTTTAAATGGATTGCGTTATAAGGTTTGGTTTGAGGTGCACAAGCAATTTGAAGTTAATGCCGACCAGGGATTAAAGGTGAGTTTTAACGATGGATATTTAGGTGTGGTTGGATTTGATTTTCGTCATTACCAGAAAATACATCGCCAGTTAACCTGGGCAAACAGGATTGCAGGCGGAACATCTTTTGGCCCTCAAAAATTAATTTATTATTTGGGAGGAGTAGATAGCTGGATCGCACCAATATTTAATCAGAATATTGAAATAGATCAGAATGCGGGATATGCATTTCAAACGCTGGCTACGAATTTACGTGGATACGAACAGAATATTCGCAACGGAAATAGTTATGCGGTATTTAATTCTGAATTGCGTTTTCCCATATTCTCTTACATATTTAACAAACCGATCAAAACTGAATTTTTAAGAAACCTGCAGATCATTGGATTTTATGATATTGGTTCTGCATGGGAAGGCCTCTCTCCATTTGAAGAAGATAATCCCTATAATAATACCGTGATCTCGCAACCACCAATAACTGTTGATGTAAATTATTTCCGCAACCCAGTGGTAATGGGAACAGGCTTAGGATTAAGAACTACTTTATTCGGTTATTTTGTGCGTGTCGACAGGGCACAGGCCATTGAGCAAACCGGGCTTGCTGATCCGATGTGGTATTTTTCTTTGAGCCTGGATTTCTGATCAGGATCGATCGCAAATCAATTAATTCAATAATTTTTTATCTCGCAAATTTAGTGATCGCCATGATCTTGCCTTTTCAATTTGCTAATTTTGCTTCGTGAAATCGTCGCCTAAGGCTCACCTGTTTATTTTATTGGCAAACATCATTTATGGAATAAATTACTCGATCGGAAAAATTGTATTAGAGTCTATTCCTGCATTTGGAATTGTTCTCATTCGTGTTACCATTTCGATGCTGATATTCTGGTTTATCCACCAGGTATTTATAAAAGAAAGGATTGAAAAAACGGACCGTGGAAAATTATTGCTTGCTTCATTGTTTGGCGTAGCGGTAAATCAACTATTATTTTTTAAAGGATTAAGCCTGACATCAGAGATCCATTCGGCGTTGATCATGATCACCACGCCGATTATAGTGCTACTTATGGCCTGGATAATTTTAAAAGACAGGATCACAATTTTAAAGACAATAGGGATCATTGTAGGTGGAAGTGGAGTTGCGCTTTTAATTTCTTCAGGTGCAAAAGATATTGCTTCACCATCAAATAGTTTGGGTGATATTTTTATAATGATCAATGCTTCTTCCTATGCAGTTTTCCTCGTGATCACAAAACCATTGATGCAAAAATATGCTCCACTCACAATTGCAAAATGGATTTTTATTTATGGATTCTTTCTTGTGCTTCCATTTGGTATTAACGATTGCATGTCAATAGACCTTTCAGCACTGGAAACACCAACAATTTTGGCTTTGATATATGTGGTGCTTGGTGCAACGGTGCTCGCATATTTATTTAATATGCTGGGATTGAATTATGGCAATCCGGCTCTGGTGAGCATTTATATTTATACCCAGCCGGTTATTGCGACAATTATTGCAGTCTTATCAGGTTCAGATTATATTTCCGCTGAGAAAATTATTTCTTCCATCCTCGTTTTTAGTGGTGTTGCACTCGTAAGCTTTACCGGAAATGTCAAACCTTTGAAACCAACGCTATAATCGTATTTTTGCATGAAAATTTATCTATGGTACTTTCAATGACGGGTTACGGAAGGAAAACATTTTCGCTTAACGGAAAAAATATTGTATTGGAATTAAAGACCCTCAACAGTAAAACCTTTGATCTCAACTTAAGGCTTGCACCGCTGTTTAAGGAATTTGAAATTGAGATCCGGAATCTATTGAACAAAACAATTATAAGGGGAAAAACAGATTGCACCCTGGGCTTCGAATTAATGGATGATAAGAACGGCGAAATAAATGCCTCAGCGATAAAGGAATATTATGCGCAACTTAAAACCATAGCCGCCGAATTAAAAGTAGAGGATGCAAATTTATTGGATATCATTTTCAGGCTGCCTAATGTAACAGCCACTTCTACAGATTCTATTTCGGAGGAACAATGGGATGAATTGCAAAAGCATATTGATGAAGTTTGCCGCCAATTAGTTAATTTCAGAGTAACGGAAGGATCAACACTGGAAGAAGATCTTAATTTACACGTTGAGCAAATTTTGAATGCACTAAATGATGTTGAGGCACTAGATCCTTCCAGGATGGAACAGCAACGACATAAATTACTTTCCGATCTCAAAACCTATATCAGCGAAGGCGAAATAGATAAGAATCGCTTCGAGCAGGAAGTAATTTTTTATCTTGAAAAAATGGATATCACTGAAGAAGTGATCAGGTTGCGTTCACATTGCACTTATTTTAAACAGACAATTGAAGAACAACTCACCGAAAAAGGAAAAAAGCTCGGATTTATTTGCCAGGAAATGAACCGTGAAATAAATACGATCGGATCAAAAGCTTATCATGCAGAAATGCAACGCAAAGTGGTGATCATGAAAGATGAGCTTGAAAAAATAAAAGAACAATTAAATAATGTTTTGTGAAGGGCGGTAAATTAATAATCATAACTGCACCCTCGGGCGGAGGAAAAACCACCATCGTAAAACATTTGCTGCAAAATACTCCCGGACTTGCGTTCTCGGTTTCTGCAACAACAAGGCCTAAACGCGAAAATGAAACTGATGGAAAAGACTATTATTTTTTAACACTTGAAGAATTCAGAAAAAAGATCGACACTGAGGAATTTGTTGAATGGGAAGAAGTTTATCCGGGAAAATATTATGGTACATTAAAGAGTGAATTAAACAGGTTATGGGCAGCCGGTAAAAATATCATTTTCGATGTGGATGTTAAAGGCGCTTTGAATTTAAAGAATCAATTCCCTAAAAGAACAATTTCCATCTTTATAAAACCGCCCTCAATAGAGGTGTTAATTGAGCGATTGACTAAAAGAGCGACAGAATCTCCGGAAACATTAACTGCGAGAATTGAACGAATAAATTATGAACTCACCTTTGAAGATCAGTTTGATCATGTTATTATAAACGATAAATTAGACAGTTCTTTATCAATGGCTTACACGCTGGTTCATAACTTTTGCGTAGATTAAATTTTAAAACGCGAATAAATTCGCTAGATTTACACACCCGAACTAAAACTATATGGTAACTTCTATAACCCATGGTGTGAAAGTTAGCGTCGAAACATTCTTTCAGGCGGACCATTCCAACAATGGTGATTTTATTTTTGCCTACCGTATTACCATTGAAAATAAAAGTGAAACCACATTTCAATTGCTGCGCCGGCACTGGCATATTTATGATGCAATAGGAGTATGGAGAGAAGTGGAGGGCGAAGGGGTTGTTGGTGAAACGCCGATAATTGAACCCGGGCAGTCGCATCAATATATTTCAGGTTGTCATTTGATCGCCCCTATGGGAAAAATGAAAGGAACCTATCGCATGGAGCGCAAACCGGGCCGCGAACTTTTTGATGTTACAATTCCTGAATTTGAAATGGTAGCTCCTTTTTTATTAAACTGAGAGCGTATCTTCCTTCAATAACCGAATTAAGAATTCTAATCCTGCCGTATTATCTTCTTAATTAAATTCCTATTCCCAAATTAATTTACAGGACGATAGCCAGAATTTTTTAATATTTCAAGAGCATCTTCTTCATTGAATAATTGCATCAGCGTTTTATTTTCATTTTCACGCATATATGCACGAACAATTTGCCAACCCGTCCAAACCGCAGCTCTACCTGGCGACTCGTCGGGCATCCCTACCGATGTTGGTGCTTCTCCCGAATATCTTCTTATATCATCTATTCTTTTTGAAAATAATAATTCCTGGCCAGCCAGAAATTTCCAGATCTCTTCTTCATTTTGTTCACACCATTCGATTTGTTTATTCGTAAATCCAATTTTTAAAGAATCATCAGCATCGGGTAACATACAATCCAAATAATATAATACCTTTCCCTGTTTAATAATTTCATCAAGCAAAGCCGCCTCTGCCTCTTTTGAATAAATATATCCATCTACCATACTTTGCATAAGGTTTACAACGATATAAGGTTTATCAAATCTTGTCACCACATATTTCGGCATATTGTTTTCGAAACTTCCGTAATAACCAAAATGCTCACCCATATACATATCCAGTTCAATACCTGCGGTACTATCATCGATCAATACCTGGTAAACAAACGGACCGATATAACTGTATAACTGGGGCAACAAACTATCGGGAAAATAATATTTATAATAGCTGAATGCTTCGTGAATTTCTTTCTCCACGTCATCCATATGTTTGTAAACCAGCAAAACACTATCAAACAACCTGTTCATCCATTCATTTCCTGCAGTGTTTGCAAATAAAGAATCATAAACCTGTGATGGATGCATTGTGTCGCCCTGGCCAAGTCCCCAGAAATTGGTATAATAGGATTTAAATATCTGCGGATATTGCTTCTCAATGTCGCCATATACTTGCACATAGTTTTCTTTTGTAGCTGCTGCCATTAATTCTTCAAGGCGCACGATCGTTACATCATCAACGTTTATATCAGAAATATCCGGCTTGGGGTTTTGGGTGTCATTTTTGCACGAACCGAGGTGAATAACTGTTAAAAATAAAAAGCAGAATTTAATAAAAAATGAGCTATGTTTGTAAAGCATGGTTATAAAATGACTCTAATAATCTGTAAAACTAAAAATGTATGAAGAAAATTATATCATCTGCCTTAATTATTTGCGCATTCTTTACTTCTGCTATGGCACAGGAGTTTCGCTTCGGTCTTACAGCTTCACCGGTATTCGACTGGTTTAAAGTTGACGGCGATCAATTTGAAAATGATGGAACAAAATTCGGATTTCAATACGGATTGTTGTTCGACCAAACAATTGGAAGTGTTGAAAGGTATGCATTTTCAACGGGCATCCTCATAAATTATGTGAATGGTGGAATAACCGGTTCCGACACAGCTTTAGGATTAGAGTCCACCCTTGAACTCAGGGTTCAATATATTGAAGTGCCACTCACGATACGGCTGAGAACTAATGAAGTGAATTACATGACCTATTACGGCCAATTTGGTTTAAGTCCGGGTGTTTGTATTAAGGCAAGGGGTGATGTATCTAGCAATGGTACGCTGGTTGAAGAGGACATCAATTTTAGAGATAAGGATAATATTGCTGATGCACAATATCAATTGGTAAATGTAAGCCTTACACTTGGAGCAGGTTTAGAATATTCATTGGCAGAAAATACTGCGGTTATGGCGGGTATATTTTTCCAAAATGGTTTTTCTAATGTACTCGATGATGATATTGATGATAATAACGTTTTTGTAAAACAATTCGGAATACGTTTGGGCGTATTATTCTGATCGCAGATAAAATATTTGATCTAACTTTGTCACGCCAATTGGCGTGACTTTTTTTTATGAAAATCGGATTAGCGCAGATCAACGTTCATATCGGAAATTTTGAATCTAACTTTCAGAAGATAATTGTAAATATCGAACGTGCCATGGATCTTGGCGCTGATATATTATTATTTCCCGAATTATGCGTTTGCGGATACCCTCCGCGTGACTTTCTCGACTTCGACGACTTTATCGATCAATGCTATGAAGTTATTGAGAAAATAAAACCATTCACACATGAAATTGCCGTAGTGGTTGGTGCTCCCAGTCGCAACCCGCATATTGAAGGTAAGGACCTGCATAACTCTGCTTTTTTTATTTACAAAGGAGATGTTCAATTTATTGTCAATAAAGCATTGCTTCCCAACTACGATATTTTTGATGAATACAGGTATTTTGAACCGGGCACCGATTTTCAAAATTATACTTTCAAAGGCAGGCGTATTGCGTTAACTGTTTGTGAAGATCTCTGGAATGTTGGCAACGACAATCCGATGTATAAGGCATGCCCCATGGATATTCTAATTGCTGATGAAAATAAACCGGAAGTGATATTGAATATTTCGGCTTCTCCCTTTGATTATGATCATGCAAAAGAAAGGATAGAAACATTAAAAGCAAATACAGATAAATATAAAATCCCTGTTTTCTATGTAAACCATTGCGGTGCTCAAACCGATCTCATCTTTGACGGTGGCAGTGTTGTTGTAAATGCGAATAGCGTGGTTTTTGATGAATTGATTTATTTTGAGGAGCAATTAAAAGTGTATGATCTAGATGAAGTAATTCATTCAGCAGGAACACTACAGAAAGATAATTTACAGCCAAAAATAAAGATCGAATTAATTTACCATGCACTTATTACGGGAATTAAAAACTATTTCCATAAACTCGGATTTCAAAAAGCTATACTCGGGTTAAGCGGTGGTATCGATTCCGCAGTAACAGCCGTTTTAGCTGCTGAGGCTTTGGGCCATGAAAATGTATGGGGACTATTAATGCCTTCGCAATATTCAACAGGACATTCTGTTACAGATGCACTTGAACTTGCAAAAAATATCGGTATTAAAAATGATACAATTGCGATCAAACCAATTTATGATGCTATTCTCGAATCGCTTCAACCGCTGTTTGAAAATAAACCATTCGATGTAACGGAAGAAAATATACAGGCGAGAATAAGGGGATTGAGCCTTATGGCCATGTGTAATAAACATGGTTATATTTTATTGAATACTACAAATAAAAGTGAAGCCGCTGTAGGTTATGGAACATTGTATGGAGATCTCTGTGGAGGACTTGCAGTTTTGGCTGATGTTTATAAAACAGAAATTTATGAGCTTGTGAAATATATAAACCGGGAAAAAGAGATCATCCCTCAACATATTATCACGAAACCGCCAAGTGCAGAATTACACCCGGGACAAACAGACCAGGATACACTTCCACCTTATAATATTCTCGATAAAATTTTATATCAGTACATTGAATTACACCAAAGCCCTCAGGATATTCTTGCACTTGGTTTTGATGAAGCTACAGTTAAAAAAACATTGAAAATGGTGAATTCCAATGAATGGAAGCGATATCAATTTCCCCCGGTATTGAGAGTTTCACCAAAATCGTTTGGAGTAGGTAGAAGAATGCCGATAGAAGGAAAGTATTTGAGTTAGAAAAAGTATCAGGTATCAAGTATCAGGTATCAAGTATCAGGTATCAAGTAAGAAATAACAACAATCATATTCGAATTGGGTGTTGTCATGATACCTGATACTTGATACTAATTATTAATTTTGGAAATGACATTTTATAACCCATCCAATAAAGGTCCTATAATCGGAATTGCCGTTCTCCTTTTTCTCGGGATTTTCGGCAGTATTTTTTTCTTCACTTTTAAAGAATGCGGGAGTTCGGGAATTTTCCGCTCTGGCAAAACGAGTGACGCAACCGAATTATACCAGGTATTTCCTGCTGAATCGAATGGGAAGATATATTTGATCAGCCTGGAAGGTGTATTTAAAACAAGGATATATAGCAGACAGGGTGGAATAACGCAAAGAAGCGGTTCAACTGATATCAGGCTTACTTCCCATGATCTGGAAACCGGTGAGCAAACAATGAGAGAAGTGTTAGGAGATTATCACGACGCCTATACAAAAATATTGGGTGTGGGAAAAAATGTCATCTGGCTTTATAATAAAAAGAATGGATTGCACAGCAGGAAAATTGAAGATTTTAAAATACTTACCACCAACGAAAAAATACTGGAGGCGAATAAAGACCTCTCCGAAGGACTTGCACTTGCCCAGGATTATCTCGGCAATCTCGACGAACTATATGCATATAATAATTATGCAGATGCATTAATGGTGACTACAATTTCTGGAAGAAAGATCTGGATAAGCGGAACAAATTTTAATACTGTTGAGCCACCGGTAATAAATGAAAAAAGAAATGATCTCGATAATATCATCGACGAAATTATCGACAAGGCCATGAACGGAGCAACACCTGAAATGGAAATATTATATGATGAGATCATCCAAACCGCATCTGATCTGAGCTCTTTTTCAGATATTGGGCATACATCAACAAGAGTTACCGGTGCCGATAGCTGTGATTATTCTTTTGAAGGAGAAACTGTAAAATCAATAATCAAATCAAATTGCAAACAACCCCAGAAAGTAAATCCACTAAAGGAGAAGTCAGGCGTATTTATTCAACCTGTTTTCTTATCGGAATATAATACAGAACAGCAGAAATATATTAACCCGGTTTTTTTGGGCGATGACCGCTGCATTATTTTTCACTCAAAATCAGTAGGAGTAAATTCAGATCTGATGGTGAGCCTGGTGAATTTAAAAACATTGCAGCCTGAATTTACTACTAAAACCGGTATCATTTTGAGCAACTATCGGGCATCGTATGAAATTAACGGCAGCTATGGAAATAGCGATTCGCTGTTTGTTGCTGTAGACAATCAATTATTCTGCTTCAACCTGAAATCAGGAAAATTAATTTGGAAGAACGTAATTGGCAAAGACGATTATTATTCACAGATATATTATCTCGGTACTGCATTTGAAAATGGAAAGCGCTACTTTATTGCTGCCAGCAGTTATTTTACCGAGTTAAGCCGCGATGGAATTTTTGTTAACGGAAGAACAGATTACCAGGTGATCACAATTGATGGAGCTAATGGAAAAACCGTTAAGAAACTGGACGCTACTGATTCGAAGCCGGAAAAGCTACCTTATTATCTTGGAATGGCAGGCGGCAAGTCATGGTTTTATTCAAAGGCAAACGGTGTGCACGCAAGAACTGTTGCAGATCTGAAAATAACCGAAAATAGTTTTTTAGAAACAATAAAAAATGCCGGCATTGAATCTCAATTGGTAACCACTTCAAAATATGATGATGCCATTGAGGAAAAATATATCGGAATGGATGCGAAGAATTCATTGGTTTATTTTACAACAGAAAACGGGTTGCATTATACTTATAACCTGGATGACAAAAGAGTGTCTGAAGTAACAGCGCCTTCAGATAAAGATTACGAACGGTGGATGTCTGATAATCCGCATGTTGAATTTTACCGGGTGCATCATCAAAACATGTTTCACCACGATCTGTTATTGCCGGGAGGAAAAGAATTATACTTTGAGGAAAGTAATTCCATTGCAAAATTAATGGTCAAAGAAAATAAGAAGATAAATACAAATTCAGCTGAGCCTTTAAAAACCAATCAATTTATTGAAGCTGAGTTTTTGACCAACGGCATATCGCTCAACAACAAATTTAATTTCAACGACAATCGCAATTCCCCACTATCATTAAATCCCACCGAAAAAACATTTTATATTTTTCATAAAAATAAGATCGCTCCCGATGCACACCAGATCATCTCAAAATTTAATTATGAAAATGAAACGGTTGCATGGGCATTTGATATCACCAATGCGTTGGGAATTGGTGCAGAGATCGTTAGAATTTATACTCTGAACGACAGGCTCTATTTTATTTTCAAAACCCATCCCGATCTCGATGATAATTTTGTTTGTGTAGCTATTTCTGCTAATGACGGGAAAGTGATTTGGGATGCGAAATTCTAAAGGGAGCCAGGAGTCAGGATGAACAGCCGATGCTGGATACTGCTACTGCCAACTGATTCTATTCGACATGAATCTCTTCATCATCCTTATCGAAAAACCGGTATTCGAGAAATTGAAAATCGTCGCTGCCCATGATATGAATTTTTCTTTTGTAGGAAAAATACCATTTCCATTTAATACTGCGAAACCATTTTCCTTTTTTAATATATGCTTCAACAAAGGGATGAACAACCAGTTTAATATATTTCTGATTCTGATTAAGAACGAGATATTTTATTTTCCTTTCAATATCATCAATTAATAAAATGCTTGCTTCAATTTTTCCAGTTCCATTGCATGTAGGGCAAACTTCAGCAGTAGTAATATTTACCTCTGGCCGTACACGCTGACGGGTAATTTGTGCAACTCCGAATTTTGAAACTGGAAGAATGGTATGTTTTGCTCGGTCGTGCTCCATTGCATCACGCAAGGCTCCGTACACTGTTTTCTTATTGTCGGGATGACGCATGTCGATGAAGTCGACAATAATAATTCCACCAAGGTCCCTTAATCTTAATTGCCTGGCAATTTCTTTTGCCGCTTCGAGGTTTACCGAAAGCGCATTTTGTTCCTGGTCGCCTTTAACAGCAGTTTTATTTCCGCTGTTCACGTCAATTACATGCAAAGCTTCGGTATGTTCAACAATTAAATAAGCGCCGCTGGCCATATTAACGGTTCGGCCAAACAATGATTTAATTTGTTTTGTAACTCCGTATTGTTCAAAAACTGCTTTTGGAGAATTATGGAAATTCACCATTTTTTCTGAACCCGGACTTATCCTCCGCACATAATCTCTTATCTCATTTGCTATAGAACCCTCGTTCACCACAATATTATTGAAGGATGCATTGAGCACATCCCGCAACAGCGAATTTGTTTTTCGTGTTTCGCTATATACAATTTGGGGAGCCTGCAAATGATGAAGGCGTTTTGTTATTTCTTCCCATTGCGACACCAATTCTTTAAGATCCTGGTGCAATTGATTAGTTGAAACGCCATCGGCCACAGTTCTTATTATTACTCCAAATCCCTTCGGCCTTAATTGCTCGATAGCAACCTGCAATCTTTTTCTTTCGGCAACAGAAGCAATTTTTCTTGACACTCCTACAACTTCATTAAAAGGTGTAAGTACCAGATAACGGCCGGCAAGTGAAAGTTCGCAACTCAGCCTCGGTCCTTTGGTTTGAATTGGCTCCTTGATGATCTGAACAAGAATATGCTGATTTTTAGCAATAACATTGTTGATCTTCCCGGTTTTGATGATCTCGGGCTCTTTTATAAAACTATCCATCCGGTAAGGATGTCCTTCCTGGGCCGCTTTGGTATATTTATAAATTGACCTGAACTGCGGGTTGAGATCGGTGTAATGAAGAAATGCGTCACGCTCAAAGCCCACATCAACAAAGCAGGCATTGAGGCCGGGAGTGATCTTTTTAACCCTTCCCAAATAAAAATCACCAACATTAAAGCGGCTGCTTTGCGTGTCGCGATGTATCTCTACAAGCTGTTTATCTTCTAATAAAGCTATTTCAGCTCCTGTCGGAGTTGAATTAATAATGAGTTCCCTTTCCAAAATATATTATACGTTACTCCCATTAATGGAAAATTTAACAATTGGTTATTCCGCCTTTGGGCGGATGGTTGGTTGGAAAATATAATGGGTAGAAAAAATGCCCTGCCTGCGGCTGGCAAGCTTAACGCTGTTTCTTCTTATGGCGGTTCTTTCTCAGGCGTTTTTTACGCTTGTGAGTGGCCATTTTATGTCTTTTACGTTTTTTACCTGATGGCATAAAAATGATTTTAATTAATGATTTAAATTTCTTATTTGCATATCCACCTGATCGGTTATTGTTTTATCGGTGGTAAATGATTTTAATTTTTCAAGTTCGATGATGGCTGTTGACGTGTCGTGCATCCCCAAAAAGGTTTGAGCCATCATATAACGAGCCTGCAAATTTAGAGAATCTTTTTGTAAAACCCTTTCAAACCGTTCTAAAGCTTTATCATATTGACCACTCATGACCGAAAATCTTCCCAATTCAAGATTTACTTTAATATTGTCGGGATTCGAGGCATCAATTTCCCTCAGCATCATAATCCCTTCCATGGGTGAGTTGGTGCCGGAAACCAGCACTGTTGCCAGCCCGATCTTTGCATCCATATCGCCGGGTTTTAGTTTTTCAGCCTGCTCAAATGCATATCTCGCCCCATACACCACATTAACCCGCAGGTTTTCATCCTTTTCAAAATCAATGAGGTTTGCCAGTGACTGGCCGGCTACCATATAGTTTTCATAGGTCGGTTCATTGTCGGCTAAGAGAAGCAAATAGTTTGCAGAAATAGCGGGTTGCGCCAAATTCAACCAATCCTCAGAGAGTTGTTTCAGGAGTGTAGTTTTTGAACCTGCAGATGAACGGAGCATATCATCGTGCATGCTAATGAGTAATTCGCCATTGGGGTAATGCAGCGAATCAACAAGCTTTTCACGCCGGAGGTCAAACACCGACTTTTTAGGAGGTTTATTGGTAAACCCGAAAAAAAGGACTGCCACGCATAAAATTGCGAGCGCCACAGCAATCAAAACACTTTTCACTCTATTGGGGTTATTTTATTCTTTTTACCATCTCTTACTCTGTTCACAAACATTTTGGAAGGCTTAAAGGCGGGAATTTTTTGCTCCGGAATTTCTATTGCAATATTCTTTTTAATTATCCTTCCGATCTTCTTTTTGCGTGTTTTTACTATAAAACTTCCAAAACCTCTAACATACACATTGTGGCCATCAGCCATTGCTTCTCTTATTTCTTTGCAAAAGGCTTCAACTACCACCATAACATCAACTTTTTCGAGTCCTGTCTTTTCTGTGATCCGGTTTACTATATCAGCTTTTCTCATAGGCTCTTCGGTTTAGTTTGATAATGAGCACTTTAAACTACAAAATTCGCGTTTTTATTTCAAACAACCTCAATTTTTTACAGTTCGTATTATTGTACCAAAATGGTAAATAAATTCAGCCAACGGCTATTGAACTGGTATAAAACCAATCAACGGAATTTGCCCTGGACTGGTTTAAAGGATCCATATAAGGTTTGGCTGAGTGAGATCATTTTACAACAAACACGTGTTGAACAGGGCAGAGCATATTATCTCGCATTCATAAAAAAATTTCCCACCGTTTTTCATCTTGCAAAAGCACCAGAAGATCAGGTGATGAAAATGTGGGAGGGACTGGGCTATTATTCACGTGCAGTAAATATGCATGCAACAGCTAAGGAAGTAGTTGCAAAATACAATGGGGTTTTTCCTGATGCTTTTGAAAAATTGATCCCCTTAAAAGGAATTGGCAATTATACGGCGTATGCAATTCTGTCTTATGCATTTAGCCAACCGTTTGCTGTTGCCGATGGAAATGTTTTAAGAATAATTTCGAGGATTTATGGAATTAAAGAACCCGTGGATAGTTTGAAGGGCAGAAAAAAAATTGAAACACTTGCAAATAAATTACTCGACAAAAAAAGGCCAGGCGAATTCAACCAGGCGATGATGGACTTTGGTTCACTCATTTGCAAACCTAAAAACCCGTTATGTGAAATTTGTCCGTTTAAAAATTCGTGCACTGCATATTTAAATGAGACTGTGTTTTATTACCCGGTTAAAGAAAAATCCGCCGTTAAACAGAAAAGGTATTTTAATTATTTTGTTTTATTTTCTTCAAACAAAATAATAATTGAAAAAAGAATTGGCAACGACATCTGGAAAAATTTATACCAGTTTCCTTTAATCGAATCTGATGCATTGCTTAGTTTGGATCAATTAAAAAAAACACCCAGCTATAAAAAAATAGTAAATGGGAATGTATTGTCAACTTCCGTTTCGGAGGCGTTTAGTCAGCAGCTCACCCATCGATCGATCAAAAGTCGGTTTTTTATTTTCGAAGTTGAGGATATAAAAGATAGGCTCATACCAGGTGCCGGAATCATTAAGATCAGCGACTTAAAAAAGTATTCTTTTCCGGGAACAATTCGCGAATTTTTGAAAAGAAATAGTTATTTTTAGATTCAAAAGCAACAGTACTAAACCGATCAATATGAGTGGGGTAAATAAAGTAATTCTCATTGGTAATCTGGGAAAAGATCCCGACCTGAGAAATTTTGAAGGCGGTAATGTTGTAGCAAACTTTACACTGGCTACAACAGAAGTTTACCGCGACCGCAATGGCAATAAAGTAGACCAAACCGAGTGGCATAATATTGCAATGTGGGGCAAGCTTGCGGAGATAGCGGGCAAGATCCTGCGCAAAGGAGCTAAAGTATATATAGAGGGGAGAATAAAAAATCGCTCCTGGGAGGATCGTGATGGCAATAAACGACATATCACCGAGATCGTGGCTGAAAATTTTACCTTGCTCGGGCCAAGACCTGGAGCTGGCACCACTACCATTACAACACAAGGAGGCACTGAGTACGAAATGACGCATTCTCAACCTGAAAATGAAAAGGGAATGATGGTGGATGAGGAGAATGATCTTCCATTCTGAAGAAATTCCGAATATTGATAGTTATGTTATTTTTACCTGCACATTTGCTGCAGGTTTTTAATTTTTATACGTTATAGTTAATTATGAGTAGGGGAGTAAAATTGTTGATATTGTTATTGCTGCCTTTAGCATTTATTATTTCCTGCCACACCGACACTACACCAAAACCTTCTTCATACCCTAGAATATTTTTTCCGGAGATGAAAGAACTGGTAACTTATGATGACCCGAATTGTCCATACACTTTCCAGTTACCTGATTATTATATTATCAATAAAAATGTAACCTATTTTAATGAAACCCCTGAGGATCCCTGCTGGCTGAATTTAATTTGCAGTGATCTCAATGCAACAATATATTTGAGCTACAAGGAGCTCACCGAAAAACAGAAATTACAACAACTCGTTGAAGACGCATACAAATTAACTTACAAGCATAGCAGTCAGGCTGATTTTATTCAACCCCAGGAAATAGAAAATGAATATGGTGTGCATGGATTAATTTATTATGTTGGCGGAGACGCCGCAAGCAACTTTCAATTCTTTGTTACTGACACAATTTCCAATTTTGTCAGGGGATCATTATACTTTAATAACCGCCCCAATGCAGATTCATTAAAACCGGTTGTGCAATTTTTGGTCAACGATATTCAGGGGATGTTGAGTACGTGGAAGTGGAGATTGGATTGAGAAAAGTAAGAAGTAAGAAGTAAGAAGTAAGAAGCTGTATTAGTTAAGTCATTGGTTTTTGTCCTGTTTTATGGCTGCTGGTTCCCGGTTCATTTTCCAAATCTTGCTCACTCTCTAAATTTTGCACAATTTTACCTCGTGGGAATCCTGAATTTGCAAACCCCCCTTACTTATTTAAAAGGTGTTGGTGAAGCCCGGGCAGAATTGATGCGGAAAGAATTGAAACTCAGCAACTGCAGCGACCTGCTCCAGTTTTACCCTTACCGATATATTGACCGGACCGATTTTAAAACAATAAAGGACGTTTATAATGCTGCATATAAGGGTGAAGAAATAAAAGATGTTCAGTTAAAAGGGTTGCTGCGGAATATTAAAGTTGTAGGGACGAAAAGATCAAAACGACTTACTGCAACTGTAGAAGATGGAACCGGTTTTATTGAATTGGTATGGTTTAACAGTATACCATGGCTTCAAAAAAATCTAAAGCCGGATACACAATATCTTATTTATGGAAAGCCGTATTTTTTTAATACCGTTTTAAATATCACGCATCCTGAAATAGAAATTGCTGCATCGGGAGAATTTCAGCTCAGCGGAAAAATTCAACCGGTTTACCCGGGCACTGAAAAGTTAAAGGCAAAAGGTATTACTGGTAAATCAATTGCAAAGCTTACACATATTTTATTTGAAGAACTTACTGAAAAAGATATTTATGAAATTATTCCTTTGGAAATTATATCCAAGTATAAATTGATCAACAGGTATGAAGCCTACAAACAAATTCATTTTCCAGAATCAGAAAACCATTTACAACATGCTACCCGACGACTGAAATTTGAAGAACTATTTATTGACCAGGTAAAATTACTGAGGGTAAAACAATACCGGCATAGTGTAAGTATTGGATTTATTTTCAAAAACATTGAAAAGTTTTTTACGCCATTTTATAATGAAAATCTCCCCTTTCAATTAACAGAAGCACAAAAACGTGTTGTGAAAGAAATCAGGAAAGATCTTCTTAGTGGGCGTCAAATGAACAGGCTTTTACAGGGTGATGTTGGCAGTGGAAAAACTGTTGTTGCTTTGCTCACCATGCTAATGGCTATTGATAATGATTTTCAAACCTGCCTGATGGCCCCCACAGAAATACTTGCCCAGCAGCATTTTCAAACAATATCAGAATTGATAAAACCTCTTCAGCTGCGGACAGAAATTTTAACAGGCAGTATAAAAGGGAAAAAAAGGAAAATAATACTCGATGCACTGGAAAAAGGTGAGGTGCATATATTAATAGGAACACATGCATTAATTGAAGAGACGGTAAAATTTAATAACCTTGGATATGTAGTAATAGATGAACAACATCGATTTGGTGTTGAACAGCGTTCAAAGCTTTGGACAAAAAATAATATCACACCACATATTCTAGTTATGACTGCCACGCCTATCCCCCGCACGCTAGCAATGACATACTATGGCGACCTGGATGTAAGTACAATTGATGAATTGCCACCGGGTAGAAAACAAATTAAAACCGTTCATAGAAAAGAAAGTGAAAGGCTGGCAGTATTCGGTTTTATAAAAGAGCAAATTGCTGAAGGCCGTCAGATATTTATTATTTATCCATTAATTGAGGAGAGTGAAAAATTAGACCTCAACAATTTAATGGAAGGCGTTCAGGCAATGGAGCGGGCATTTCCAAAACCACAATACCAGATCGGTATCATGCATGGTAAAATGAAACCTGCTGATAAAGATTTTGAAATGGAACGGTTCCTGAAAAATCAAACACAAATAATGGTGTCGACAACCGTTATTGAAGTTGGTGTAAATGTTCCTAACGCAACAGTAATGATTATTGAAAATGCAGAGCGTTTCGGTTTATCACAATTACACCAGTTACGCGGGAGGGTGGGTCGTGGTGCTCATCAATCATTTTGCATTTTAATGACCGGCGATAAATTAAATAATGATGCGAGAACCAGAATTCAAACGATGATTCAAACTACCGACGGTTTTAAAATATCTGAAGTGGATATGCAATTACGCGGTCCGGGTGAAATTGAAGGAACCCGACAAAGCGGTGCCCCTCAATTTAAGATCGCTAACATTCAAACCGATGAAAAAATATTGAGAGAAGCAAGATCAACTGCTGAAGAATTATTGACCAACGATCGCAATCTTGAACTTGCTTCGAATCAATCACTAAAAAAATATCTTTCTGAACAAAGTTGGAAAATAAAACAATGGGGCAAAGTTTCCTGAATTTGCCACGGAGGTATTGCCACGGATTTCACGGATTTACACAGATGAATGATTTCCGAAGGATACTATTCTTTAAAAAAATCCTCATTTTTTGTATCTGTGTAAATCTGTGAAATCCGTGGCAACAACATAATCCGTGAAATCCGTGGCAAAAATTCTGCGGAAAACCAACAAAATCGGGGGTTTTGAGGGTAAAATGTTCATAAGGTGTTGAAAATACAGGGGTTCCAGCGAATTCATGTTTTGAAATGCCCGTAAACACTGTATTTTTGGCAACATAAAACATATTCATTAACTAAATAAACAAAATCAAAATGAACAAAGGTGAATTAATTGATGCAATGGCTGCCGATACAGGCTTAACCAAGACTCAAGCAGCTGCCGCTTTAGACAGCATGATGACCAGTATTCGTAAAGTATTAAAAAAAGGCGACAAAGTTACTTTAGTAGGTTTTGGAACTTACTCAGTTAGCAAGCGTGCTGCTCGTACCGGTCGTAACCCACAAACAGGAAAAGCAATTAAAATTGCCGCTAAAAACGTTGTTCGTTTCAAAGCTGGTAAAGAATTATCTGCTGCTGTTTAAAAAGAAATTATCTTTTACAATAAGAAAGCAAGACCAGGCGTCTTGCTTTTTTATTTATTTCAATTGAATAATTAATTCACCAGCTCTTTCAGGAATTGCATATCGTATAATTTTTTATAATATCCGTTAAGTGCAAGTAGTTCTTCGTGTGTTCCTGATTCTTTTACTTCACCACGCTCTAATACTAATATTTTATCTGCTCTCTGGATGGTGGATAGCCGGTGTGCAATAATAATTGAAGTCCTGTTTGTAATCAGGTTTTCAATAGCATGCTGAATTATTTGTTCCGTTTCCGTGTCAACTGATGAGGTTGCTTCATCCAGGATCAATATACCCGGATCGAAAACCAATGCACGGATAAAAGAAATTAATTGTCGTTGTCCGAGCGATAGGGTTACACCCCGCTCCATTACATTATAATCATAATTGCCCGGAAGCTTCATAATAAACTCGTGCGCCCCGAGCATGGTTGCAGCACTAATAACTTTTTCTTTGGTAATATTTTCATTTCGGAGTGTGATATTCTCCATGATGGTACCCGAAAATAAAAATACATCCTGAAGCACAAGCCCTATTCTTTCTCTGAGGGAATTAAGTTCGTATTCATTAATATCAACATCGTCGATCTTAATTATTCCTTTCTGAATTTCATAAAATCGGTTAATCATGTTTACTATAGAAGTTTTTCCAGCGCCCGTTGCGCCAACAATCGCCAGGGTTTCACCTTCTTTTATTTCAAAATTCACATCCCTTAACACCCATTCGTCGTTTTTATAAGCAAACCAAACATCTTCGAAGTTGATTTTGCCTTTAATGTTTGATCCCTGAACAGTACCATTATTCGGAATGCGCTCATCAGTGTCGAGTATTTTAAATATCCTGTCGCTGGAAACTACGCCCATTTGCAATGTATTGAATTTATCGGCGAGCATTCTTAGTGGGCGGAATAAAATGGTGAGGTATAATATAAAAGCATAAATATCTCCCAGCTCTGCCTTGCCAGCAAGCACATTGTGCGCACCGGTCCATATCATCAATGCAGTTGCAATGGCAACTATAATTTCAACCACCGGAAAAAAAATGGAATAGTACCAAACCGACCTTACTTGCGCTTTCCTATGTTCATTGTTGATGAGCTTAAAATTTTCATATTCCGTTTTTTCAGCAGTAAATATTTGAACGATTTTCATCCCGGTGATGCGTTCCTGCAAAAATGAGTTCAATTTCGCAACTGCTGTTCTTACTTCCTGGAATGTGCTTTTAATTCCTTCTTTAAAAATATAGGTTGCATAAATTATTAATGGAAAACTTATAAGACTGACCAGGGTTAATTGCCAGTTGCTGAAAAACATGAATGTGATAACAAATATTATCGTAAGCAAATCAGCAATGATCTGAATTGCACCTTCAGTAAATACACTATTGATCGTTTCAAGATCGTTGATCGTTCTTGTGGTAGAAATTCCCACTGGTGTATTGTCAAAATAACTCAGTTTCAATCCCATGAAATGATTAAATACTTTAACGCGAAGGTTTTTTACTACGCTTTGCCCAAGCCAGTTTGTTATATAAAGGAAAAAATATTTTAAAATTGATTCTGATAATAAAACAAAAAGAGAGACCAATGAAATGATGATCAATCCATTAATATCGTGATCAAGAATATAATTATCCACCGAAATTCCAACGAGGTATGGTCTTAAAGGAACCAAAACTGATAATATGATTGCCAGGAGAGTTGAAATATAAAATTGCTTCTTGAACGGACCGGCATATTTCATTAACCTCCGGAATATTTTATAATCGGAAGCGGTAATTAATTTTGCTTTTTTTATTTTGACAGCCATGGGTGAGGGATGAGGAATTAGGAATAAGGAATGAGGAATGAATTATACATGGTTGCTCAATTCAATTACTGCATTATAAGCCATAAATCCCATTCCCGTTTTTAAAGCATCTTCATCAATATCGAAAGTAGGGGTATGGATATTTGATACGATTCCTTTTTCAGGATTGCCTGTGCCCAAGCGATAAAAACATGCAGGTATCTTCTGGGAATAAAAAGCAAAATCTTCCCCGCCCATCCACGGTGTGCTAACGATCACATTTTCTTTCCCCAGGTAGTCAATTGCCCTGTTATAAACACGCTGTGTGAGTGTTTCATCATTTATTAAAACAGGGTATCCTTTTTCAATATTTAATTCCAAAGTTCCACCCATACTTTCCACAGTTCCTCTGGCAATTTTCTCAATCAATTGATGTGCTTTATTTCTCACCTCTTCATCCATTGCTCTAAATGTTCCCTCAATATACACTTCATCGGGAATAACATTCGTTGCACCGTTAGCAATTACTTTTCCAAAAGTGAGCACTGCCGGCTGAAACGGTGTAAGATTTCTACTCACCACCTGTTGTAATGCAACAAGCATTTGGGCCGCCATCATTACAGGATCTTTTGCAAGATGAGGGTATGCGCCATGACCACCTTTTCCTTTTACCGTAATATATATTTCATCGGTGCTTGCCATCATTGTTCCAAAACAAAATGCTACCGACCCCGATTTAAATGGTGTATATACATGCTGCCCAACTATATTTTCAACCACAGGGTTTTCTAATACACCTTCTTCGATCATCACTTTTGCGCCGCCGGGTAATTTTTCTTCGGAGGGTTGAAAAATCAATTTAACAACACCTTCAAATTCACTTTTCAATTCTGCTAAAATCTTTGCCGCACCCAACAAACAACTCGTGTGTACATCATGCCCACATGCATGCATCACACCAGGATTCAACGATTTATATTCAACATTATTCAATTCATTAATTGGCAAGGCATCCATATCGGCTCGAAGGGCAATTGTTTTAGAACCAGGGTTTTTACCTTCAATAATACCTACAACCCCTGTCTTAGCAATATTATTTTTAAAAGCAATACCGTACTCCGTTAATTTTTTTTGAATGAATGAGGATGTTTCAAATTCCTGAAACGAAAGCTCAGGATGCTGATGCAAATGACGTCTGCAATTTTTAATTTCATTAAAATATTCAGAGGAGAGTGCTTTAATTTTTTCCGCTAATGATCCGTTCATTGTTCGGTAATATTAATCAGGTCTTTTACAATATACGCTTCCGGATATTCAACAAGCAGATCCTGAAGGTCGCGGTTCGCATCAAATCGGTTCATATAATTCCCAACACGAACCTTATAATTTGGAGCTTCAAAAACAATACTTGCATGGTAGTTTTCATAGCGCTGAAGAAAGAGTGCTTTGCTGTCTTTTGCGCTCATTAAACTGGTGGTAGCCATCACCTGAATCCTATAACCCGGGAGTTCACCGTGTTCTTTATTGAAGTAAATATGTTTCTCAATAAGCTCGCCTGCACCTGCATTATCCTTAATTGTAATAACACCGGTTTGTCCGTATGCCACTGCCGTTAAGGTAAACATGATTATTGCAAATATTAATTTCATATCAATGCACTAAATTAAGGAATATTCAGAGTTGCGGGTTATAAATTATATCCTTGTTAATTTTTTAGCCCAATAACGGAAATAAAATTGCAATATTATGGTTCCAGCACTAATTCAACCCCTTTTGATGTACCAATCCTGTCGGCGCCGGCCTCAATAAGTTCAATTGCAAATGCTTTGGTCCTGATGCCTCCGGAAGCTTTTATTTTAATTGGGCTTTCAAGTAATTCACGTAAGGAAGTTATCGTTTCCACATCCGCACCGGGCCCGTTTATACCTGTGGATGTTTTTAAATAATCTATTCTGAATTCATTTGCGATCTTGCAGATCAGGTCAGTTTCCACTTCCGACATTAACCCCGTTTCAGCAATTACCTTGATTATTTTATTCTCCGATCGAACCAGTTTTACAAGGGTTTCAATTTCATTTTCAACTGTATCCCAATCGTTGTTTTTTATTGCCGCAATATTGATCACTACGTCTAAATGATCTGCGCCTTTTGCAATTGCATCTTCAGCCTCATCAAATTTACTGATCAATGAATTATATCCATATGGAAATCCGATAACAGTTATTAATTCAATACCGGTATCATTTAAAATGGACGCAACATCACTTAAAAAATAGGTTGGGATGCAAACACCGGCAAAATTATATTTAATTGCATCGGCACATAACATTTCAATTTCCTCTATTTTAGTATCTGGTTTTAATAACGTATGCTCGATGTATTTATTTAAACCTTCCAATTTAAAACGCTTATTTAATTTAGAAATTCAATTTGCCACAAAGTCTCTTCCCACTTCTTACTTCCCACTTCCCACTTCCCACTTCCCACTTCCCACTTCTAACTTCTTAGTCCTCTTTCCCATGACAATTCTTATATTTTTTCCCACTACCGCAGGGACAAGGATCATTTCTTCCCACTTTCTTTTCTACACGAATTGGCTCCACTACTTTGCGTTCCGGTTGTCCGGCTACCCTTGCTCCGGGACCCGCAGCGCTGCCATCTTCCCTGGTTTCCTTTAAATTGCTCATATCTGTGCGTTTTTGCGGAACCGCAGTGCGCACCTCCTCTGAACTTCTGATCGGAACATAGCCCTTGAATAAAAATGAAACAATTTCCCTGTTTAATTCGCTCAGCATTTTCTTGAACATATCAAATGCTTCGAATTTATAAATAAGCAAAGGATCCTTTTGTTCATAAACAGCACCTTGAACCGATTGTTTCAAATCATCCATATTGCGCAAATGATCTTTCCAGTGATCATCAATTACAATTAAACTTATCATGCGTTCAATTGAACGATGCACTTCAACCCCGTCTGATTCTTCTGCCTTTTTGAGATTTACCATTACATTAATTCCCTTGCGTCCGTCGGTAAAAGGAACAATTACATTTTCCAGGGTTTCGCCACGTGATGCAAGCAGATCTTTAATAAGCGGGTAAACTTTATTCAGCAGCACCTGCGATTTGCGTTTGTAATAATCTTTTGCGCTGTAAAATAATTTATTGGTAAGCTCATCGGGTTTTTCCGTTTCAAATTGGTTGCGTGATATCTCAGGCTCCATGCTAAAATATCGTATAACATCCAGGGTAAATCCTTCGTAGTCTTTATTATCGTGATAACTATTCACTACTTCATCGCAGAGATCATAAATGGTATTATTCAAATCGATGATTAGCCGTTCGCCTGATAATGCATGATTTCTTTTCTGATAAACAAGCGATCGCTGATTATTCATTACATCATCATACTCCAGTAATCTTTTTCTGATACCAAAATTATTTTCCTCTACTTTTTTCTGAGCTCTTTCAATTGACCGTGTGATCATCCTGTGCTGAATAACTTCACCTTCTTTGTACCCCATAGTATCCATCACTTTTGCGATACGTTCGCTGCCGAACAAGCGCATTAGCTGATCTTCCAGTGAAACAAAAAATTCGCTGGAGCCGGGATCTCCCTGCCGGCCTGAACGTCCACGCAACTGGCGATCCACTCGTCGTGATTCGTGCCGCTCTGTTCCAATAATCGCCAAACCACCGGCTTCCTTTACTCCGGGACCGAGTTTAATATCCGTTCCCCTACCCGCCATGTTGGTTGCAATAGTTACCGCACCTGCTTTACCTGCATCCGAAACAACTTCCGCTTCACGCTGATGTTGTTTCGCATTTAATACATTGTGTTTTATTGCTTTCATCTGAAGCATGCGGGCTAACAACTCACTTACCTCAACTGAAGTAGTACCCACCAAAACCGGTCTTCCTTCTTTAACCAGTTGCTGTATGCGATCAATTACTGCGAGATATTTTTCTTTTCTTGTTTTATAAACGTAGTCTTCAATATCTTTTCTGATTACAGGCCTATTGGTAGGAATTGCAGATACATCCAATTTATATATTTCCCAAAATTCACCGGCTTCAGTTTCAGCTGTACCTGTCATACCGCATAATTTATGAAACATGCGGAAATAATTTTGCAAAGTTATGGTTGCATAGGTTTGAGTTAATGCTTCCACTTTTACATTTTCCTTTGCTTCAATTGCCTGGTGCAATCCATCACTATATCTGCGACCTTCAAGAATACGTCCGGTTTGTTCATCTACAATTTTAACCTTGCTGTCCATCACAACATATTCAACATCTTTTTCAAACAGGGTATATGCTTTTAATAATTGTTGTACCGAATGTATCCGTTCACTTTTGATAGCAAAATCCTGCATCAATTTATCCTTAGCATCAATTTGCTCTTCTTTGCTCTGGCTGTTGCGGTCAATTTCAGCTATCTGGGCGCCCACATCTGGAATGATAAAGAAAGTTGGGTCCTCACCACCTTCGGTAATTAAATTGATACCCTTGTCGGTAAGATCAACACTATTGCTTTTTTCTTCAATTACAAAAAATAATTCATCATCAATTTCGGGCATTCTTTTATTGTGCTCGGAAATATAAACACCTTCAGTATTACTTAATAAAGTCCTGTTGCCTTCTTCACTCAAAAATTTTATTAGCGCAGTATTTTTTGGCAATGCTCTATGTGCCCTGAATAACTGAATACCACCTTCTTTATCTTTTCCTGACTCAATTAATCTTTTCGCTTCATTTAAACTTGTAGTGAAAACTTTCTTTTGTGCTTCAATTAATTTATGTATCCGCGGTTTTAAAACATTATAAACTTCTGCATCGCCGCCTTTGGGAACAGGTCCTGAAATAATTAAAGGTGTTCTCGCATCATCAATTAAAACGGAATCGACCTCATCCACCATTGCATAATGATGTTTGCGTTGTACTTTTTCATCGTTGGTGCGCACCATATTATCGCGCAGGTAATCAAATCCAAATTCGTTATTGGTGCCATAGGTAATATCTGCGAGGTAAGCATTTCTTCTTTCAGCAGAGTTTGGCTGATATTGATCGATACAATCAACACGTAAGCCCAAAAAATTAAATATAGGTCCGTTCCATTCGGCATCCCTTCTGGCGAGGTAATTGTTTACGGTAACGATATGAATTCCTTCACCAACCAGTGCATTTAAATACGCTGGTAAAGTTGCAACAAGTGTTTTTCCTTCACCCGTTCCCATCTCTGCAATTTTTCCCTGGTGTAAAACAATTCCTCCAATTAATTGAACATCATAATGCACCATGTTCCACTTGATCGGAACACCGGCAGCCTCCCATTCATTTTTATAAATTGCATGATCACCTTCAATTGTAATGAAATCATGGTTAACTGAAAGGTCGCGGTCAAGTTGTGTAGCTGCAGAAACGATCTTTTCATTTTCGCTGAAGCGGCGGGCAGTTTCTTTCATTACTGCGAATGCTTCAGGTAATATCTCTAATAATATTTCTTCAATTTTTTTATCACGCTCTTTTATCAGTGCATCAATTTCTTTGTACAATGCATCTTTCTGATCAACATCCTCAGTTTCCGGAGAATCGGTTTCTGTGCGCAGCCTGCTGATCTCAGCATCAATATCTTTTAAATGATCGTTAATGCGCTTTTTGAACTCATTGGTTTTATTTCGAAGTGCATCATTTGAAACAGACACAAGCTTTCCAAATTCAACCTTAATTTCGTCAACAAGAGGCGTTATTGCCTTAATGTCTTTTTCATATTTATTTCCTCCAAATAACTTTGAGAGGGTGCTGGATAGTAAACTCATATATCTTTTTGCTCAATTAAGTAACGCAGGTAGTCAAAATCCGTTCCCGCATGATGCGCAAAGATAAGGATTAGGGGAAGGTAAAACAGAACCGGCCATCTATGCTTAATGCAACCTTGCGGGAATATGCATGAACGGGTGATTGTATTAGCTTTACGTCGAATTTTAGCTATGATTTACACAGCAGAAGAGATCTGTGAAATATTGGAATGCCGGGGACAAATTGTCAGACCAGAGGCGGAGATCGAACATTTATTGACAGATTCACGCAATATAATTTTTGGCGACAGGTCATTATTTTTTGCAATCTCAGGTAAAAACCACGATGGTCATCAATACATTTCCCAGGCAATTGAGGCCGGTGTTAAAAATTTTGTGGTTGAAAAGGTCCCCGAGAACTCCGCTTTAGATATAAATTATTTTCAAGTTGACAATAGTATAACTGCATTGCAGCAACTGGCTATTTTTCACAGACGCGAATTCAACATTCCGGTTTTAGGAATTACCGGAAGCAACGGAAAAACAATTGTGAAAGAATGGATATATCATTTATTAAAAATTGAATTCGATATCGTTCGCAGCCCTAAGAGCTATAATTCACAAATCGGAGTTCCATTGAGTGTTTTGGCTATGGATGAAAAAAATGATGTTGCCATATTTGAAGCGGGAATTTCGCTACCCGGTGAAATGGAGAAACTTGAAAAAATTATTCAGCCAACGATTGGGTTAATTACCAACATCACCCAGGCACATAACGAAGGATTTTTATCAGAAGAGGAAAAAACCAAGGAGAAATTATTATTATTTCAGGGATGTAAAATTGTTATTTACAGAAAAGATCATCAACTGATTGATAAATTACTTCCACCCGGATTAAAAACAATTTCGTGGAGCACCGAAAGTAAAAAAAATGCTGATGTGCTGATTTCAGGTACCGTTAATTCATTCTCTCTACATTATAAAAATGATATTTATCAGTTTAATATTCCGTTTACCGATGAAGCATCATTTGAAAATTGCGTTAATGCGATACTTGCTGCACTGATTATTCTTGAAGAGAAAAATCATTTAAACCATGCGACAAAAAAAATGTTGGAAGAAACATCAGCCGATCTTCCGCCGGTTTCAATGCGCATGGAATTAAAAAAAGCAATAAACAATAGTTTGGTGATAAATGACAGCTATAGCGCAGATCCGGCGTCGCTGGAAATTGCCTTGAGCTTTTTAAATAATCACAGCGAATCGTTAAACAAAACTGTGATATTAACCGATTTTGATGAAAGCGGACAAAGCGAGGACGTTTTGTATAAAACCATTGCAGCATTATTAAAAAAACACAAGGTTAAAAACTTTATTGGAATTGGAGAAAGCATATCGGCATCTAAAAATTATTTCACCGAAAGTATTTCAGTATTTTATAAGTCACCCGATGAATTTATCCGCACATTTAATGAACGGGACTTTACCAATAATATCATTTTAGTAAAAGGTGCGAGAAGATTTCATCTCGAACGAATAAGTAATTTGCTCGAGCAAAAAACCCATGGCACTGTGCTGACCATAGACCTCAATAACCTGCTCCATAATTTAAATGTTTACCGTTCGCTGTTAAAACCGGGTGTAAAAACCATGGCAATGGTAAAAGCTTTTTCTTATGGCAGCGGGCAAGCTGAAATAGCACGCCTGCTTGCTCATCACCGGGTTGATTATTTAGCTGTTGCCTATGCCGATGAAGGTGTTGATCTGCGCAGGCAGGGAATTAAAGTACCTATTATGGTTATGAATCCCGAACCAGATACATTCAATCAAATGTTGCAGTATGACCTTGAACCGGAGATCTACAGCAAGAGGATATTGGATCTGTTTATTGCAGCTACTGAAAAGAATGGGAATAAAAAATTCAATATACATATTAAGCTTGATACCGGAATGCACAGGTTGGGATTTGAAGAAAAAGATATTGACGAGCTGGTTGAAATAATTACATCAAATAAAAAGATCAATGTCACCAGTATTTTTTCACATTTATCATCCGCTGACGACGAACGGCAAAATGAATTTACCCTAGCTCAAATCAATTTATTTAACGCCTTGTCGAAAAGAATTCTATCAGGCATAAATGAAAATTGTCTGCGCCATATTTTAAATTCTCCCGGCATAAACAAATTTCCTGATGCACAATTTGAAATGGTGCGACTAGGGATCGGATTATATGGCGTTGATCCTTCCTCATCTATTCAAAACAAATTATTAACTGTAAGCAAACTAACAACGAATATTGCCCAGGTAAAAGAAATTAAACCGGGAGATTCAGTTGGTTATGGAAGGTCGTTCATCGCCGAAAAAAATATGCGGATAGCAACGATCAATATTGGTTATGCCGACGGCTTTTCACGCAAAATGGGAAATGGCTCAGGCCAGGTTTTTATCCATGGAAAATTGGCTCCAGTGGTGGGGAGGGTTTGTATGGATATGACCATGGTAGATATTTCCGAAATTCCAGGTGTAAATGAAGGCGATGAAGTAGAAATTTTCGGAGATAATATTTCCATCATCGAACATGCGATATGGCAAGACACAATTCCTTACGAAGTGATGACCGGGATCTCGCATAGAGTAAAAAGGGTATACGTCCAGGAATAGCTATTTCAAATCTGTTAATGTTTGCCGATATGTCCACAATCGTGTCACAAAGCCAGGATTTCTAAAAGTTTTGGACAAAATTCCCTAACTTAGAAACCAGTTTCAGCGGAACCCTCCTCGAACTGCACTCGTAAGTGTTGCAAAAAAGTGAGGTTCCCTCAATTGAAACCAATATTTATGGAGTGAAGCCTACTTGTCAAACCATAAAACTCCTCTTTGTTTCACTCGCCGCAATGGTGTGCACTCCTGCGGTATGGGCGCAATCCATCAATGCACCTCATGCCCAACCTATTAAATTCATAGAGAATAAAAATCAGTGGCAGTCCAATGTGCTGTTTAAAGCAGATTTTGG
>JBIOHA010000002.1:0-36692 GCA_044448625.1 Chitinophagales bacterium
AAAAAAAAAATTGTTGATTTTCACATGTTTTGCACATTATACTATACAAATCATTATGCAATTTATCATTTTATACTGTTTGGTGTGAAAAAATCATGTTCATTCAATGTGTATTACTCATGATCAATAATCCTTTTTCAATTTGACGTATCCATGCAAGCGTTCGAACATCCGTTTTGATTTTACTTAAGGGATGACTTCGGAGGTTGATCAATGGCTTGGGATTTTAATTTACTGACTATTCATTCTTACAACTAACACCTGAAGTTGATCAACAATGTTGTGATCTGAGACCGATCCTTAAGAATTGCTTTTTTGATTTTGCTCGCGGATATAAACGATAAAGTCGGTTGTTATCAATTCGGTTATTCCGAGATTTCTCAACATGGTTATTATTTGTCCCCGGTGATAAGTGGAATGATTCATACAATGCAAAATGATATCACCGTTTTTTGTTTGATTATCTTTTCCATTCATTGCTTTATAAAAACAGGTCGTATCAAAATAGCTTTCCATTCTTGTTTCAACAAACTTTAAAAAGTCTTCCGACTGCTGAATAAAATAAAGATCGTAGCCTGCAAAGTTATCGCCGTATTCCTCGCTGGGCCACGTGTTCAGCGAAATGCCCTGAAGGCGGTTAAGCCATATTACCTGAGCATCCCAAATATGATAAATTGTTTTTCTTATAGTTGGGTAACTGCTTAATGTTGGCGCATCAATAAACTCGGGCGGTAGTATTTGCAGAAATGATGAGATGCGTTTATTGGCCCAAACATTATAATCACATAGCGATATTAAAAGTTTTTTCATAACCCGGATTTAAAAGATCATCTAAAATAACAAACTTCAATTTCATTGTTTATTTGAAGAAACATAATTTTTGAACTGAACATTATCCGGGCACCCACAAAAACGCAAATTGGTCAGATTAATTTCCATTCGGTATTATCACTTTTTAAGGGAGTTGAAAAATGAACAACCGATCAACCTGTCGTACCCGCGATCGTAAACATGCTGATAAACGAGCACCTGGTAATCATTTTCGGTTTCATAGAAATTCCCCTCTGCAAAATTGAACTCAGCTATTTCTGATCCGGCACTTTTAAACCCATAGAGATAATTATAGTAACCCTGCTTTAGATATAAATTGACTGAATATTGCTGGAGATCAAAATCGTACTCCATCTTGTTTTCATTGTTCATAAGTTGATTGGTCAGGTTGCCAAAAACATAAAATTCGCCCGAAGTGATAAAATATGGATACTGCAAAACAAAGTGCATCCATGCATAATCACCTTCCGTATTTATATCATTTACGATATCTGCCTGAATCACAAACTGTCCGTTGATGTCTTTTTCATAAAAATATTTCTGGTATATCCTGCTTTCGTCTACATTGATATATACCTGGTAGCCAGCGTCATCTTTTTCTATTTTCCTTATCCTGTCGCTTTGAAAATGCAGTGTTTTGGTGTCAAATCGCCTATATTCTTTTCCTGCCGGAAAAACATTGGCGTCGTTATCATAGTATAACATGTCGTTGGTGATCATCCGGGGTTTGAGGTCATATCTCGCATTATCGAACCTCCCATTTTGCATTGCCGTAACTCTAATTTCATCAAACGGATTTGAAATGCCTGTGTTTTTAATATTCACATTGAAACTCAATTCCTGGAATTCATTTCTGTATTCAATAATGTTCGGGCGAAACACAGTTGCACTTACAATAGCTAATTCCTCCCAAACGAAAAAACGCTTTACGATCACAGGTGTATCGCGATCATCCTCCTCCCATATTTTCAATATATAGTTGCCACTCATTTTAAAATCAACATCATCGTTGGGGAAGGAAACAGAATAATGTGTGTAATGCTGGGATGTTCCAAACGAAAATTGATAATCGTCGAACCTGTTTTCTTCAAATCCGTCGAGGTAGTCAAAATAGGTGAGATTGGATGGTTCCCAGTTTTGATTGCAGTGCTGAAAGGTATAATAATAATTCACCACCCCACCCCGGAGATCATCAAAACTAAAAAGGAGTTCATCCTCCGAATTTAAAAGTATAACCGGATATGCAAGCTCAAGGTCGCTCCTTCCGAGTTGAATGGTTTTCAGGTTCCTGGTGTTGACAGCTTCCTTAATAATGGCTGATTCAATAACCGGTTCCGGGTTTTCAGAAATGATGGTTGTATCGGCAACAGGTTGAGCAAGAAGCAACCTTGCGTTAATAGTTAGTAGAAAATAAAAAGCTCCTGTAAAAAATGAAAATGCCGGTCGTATCCTCATATGTAATTTATATACCCGCTGCAATTTACCAATTTGGATGGAGGAGGGAGGAAGAAGTGAGAAGTGAGAAGTAAGAAGTGGGAAGTAAGAAGTAAGAAGTGAGAAGTAAGAAGTGAGAAGTAAGAAGTAAGTGAGATTAAATTCTAACCTCTTATTTCTCACTTCTTACTTTAGTTTTCCAGCTTAGCTTCATCCCATAACTTATCCATCTCCTCCAATGTCATTTCGGTTAGTTGCCGCTGTTGCTCTTTTGCTTTTTGTTCGATGTATTGAAATCTGCGGATGAATTTTTTGTTGGTGTGCTCAAGTGCATTTTCGGGATCAATATGCATAAAGCGGGAGAGGTTGATCAATGAGAAAAGCAGGTCGCCGAATTCATCTTCTAGTTTTTCTTTGTCCGGATTTGGCATTAAAGCAATTTCCTTAAACTCGTTCAGCTCCTCATCCACTTTATCCCAAACCTCCGAAATATGTTCCCATTCAAATTTAACCTGCGCCGCTTTTTCCTGTATACGGAAAGCTTTAATTACAGCCGGCAAACTTTGAGGCACCCCTTCGAGGGTAGATCTTTTTCCTTCTCTTAATTTTAGTTGCTCCCAATTCTTTTTCACTTCTTCATCATCTTTAACGGTGATTGTCTCGCCTGATTCTGCCGAAGGATAAATATGCGGATGACGATGGATGAGTTTCTCACATTGTGCATTCAGCACATCAGCTATTGTAAATTTATTTTGCTCTTCTGCTATCGTCGAATAAAAGATCATGTGCAGCATAATATCGCCGAGTTCCTCTTTAATTCCTTTCCAGTCGTTTTCGGTAATTGCATCCGCAAGCTCATAGGTTTCTTCAATAGTGAGATTACGCAGGGTATGAATTGTTTGTTTTTTATCCCAGGGACATTGGGTACGCAAGTCGTTCATAATATTCAATAATCTCGAAAACGCATCTTTTTTCAGTTCTGTTGATTGGTCCATTGGATAATGATTTATTATGATGAGTGATGAGTAATGAGTGATGAGTGAGGAGTAATGAGTTTAATTCCCGGACTGCATTTACTTCAAACTTCTGACTTCAAACTTCATACTTCAAACTTCATACTTCTTACTTCCCACTTCTTACTTCCTCCCCCCCTCTATTCACTAAAACGATTTTGTGATCTTAAAGAAATAGGTACTTCCAATCACAGGTGCTCCAACAAAATATTGCTGCTCCTTGTTATATAAATTCGTAACGAGCAAAGTAAACTGGGTATCTTTTAAATAATCAGGTGTATAATTCAAGGTTAAGTCGAGGTCATCAATTTGTTCTACTCGACCGACATAGGCACCCGAGTTGGCGGGATAAGATTGTTGCCATCTGAAATTTAATCCTACATTCAGATCCAATTTATCGATATCATAAATGGCTCTCACAGCAAATTTATTTTTCGGTGCATTTAATCCAACATATCCGAGTTGTGCTCCTTCCAGCGGAACAGAATCTTTATCCACCCATGAATATGACAACATCAGAGTTATATCATCATTTACATACCAGTTGGCTCCCAGGTCGGCACCCCAAACAGAAACGTCGCCGAGGTTTACATAGGTAACATATTTTGCACCATCGGGATATTGAGTAGGCGAAACTGTTCCAATTGGCAATCCCGCTCCTGCAGCGAGCACAAGATTAATTAATTCATCAACACCGGTTCCGTTGCTATTACCGCCGTAATCAGGATCATCATCGAGATAAGCTGTTATAAGAGATGATAGGTCGTTGTTATCTGGATTATTATAATTTGCAGTAATTATTGGTGTTACATAAGCAGCGAGTTCTTCTCCGTCGATAAAAACATTTGGTGTGATGTCGGTAAGCGGACTCACATAATCCTGTATCATATTATAATAAACATCCACAGTTGCGAAAACTTTATCATTGAACAAAGAACCTTTCCATCCGGCTTCAACGGTATTTGAAGCGGAATTGATAATAGGGCCGTAATCAGTTATATTTTCAGGGTCGATGATATCAAACGATTCAGTTGTTAAATTGAGGGCCGCCACCTGATTTCCTTCAACCACAATATCTGCCGGTAAAAGAATGGAAGTTACTGCGGTCCCAACACCCATAATAGTTGCATTAAATGCTGCAGTCAGCAATCCGAGTGTTGCATCCCAAATCACATTATTTAATTCGAGGCTGTTGTTGAGATTAAAATAATGATCAGATTCATAGCCGAGATATTCGGCAAATGGTGAAGTAAATTCCGGCAATCCAAGTTCATCGTACTGGTAAGTAAATCCTTCGCGGTTTCCGATTGCAGATAATGGCATACTCGGAATATAATCAGAACCTAATATTACCTGGAATTCATCGGCATAGGAAGTAAGATCTCCCAGTTGTAAAATATCAAGATTTAAATTGTTTGAGCTCGGTGCACTGAATGCCCTGTTATAGGTTAACCGGAAAGTATTTTTCTGATTTGCTTTATAAACTACAGCACCCCTTGGTGCAAAAAACGGGACATCTACAAAATTATGGTAGTCATATCTGAGAGCGGCAATGAAACTGAACTTGCTGGTTACCTGATAATCGCCCTGGATATATGCACCAATTTCTGTTATATTATCATCATCTTCATTTTCTCCATTGATCGTGTTTTGCGTATCAGGCCTAGTAAAAATTCCATCAACACCATATACCAGGTTTATTTTTTTGTTCATTATTTCATCTGCATGCTGCACCTGGCCAACATATTGTTTTGAATGATCAATGATAAGGTCTCCCGTCCTGAATAAATAGGTATCACCGGCATCACTTCCATTAATAAATCCCTGTGCAAACCAATCTTTGTACACATAGCGAAGCTGTGCATAATAATATTTCCACGATACTGCCTGTCCGCCACCGATACCTGTTAATTCAATACCGTCGTTTTCAGTTAATCCTCCGGTAAATATTAATTCAGCACGGTTCTTAAATTTATAATCAAGCCTGAGATCAAGGCCTATTTTTTCAATATGATTATTTCTTTCGTTGGAAACAGTGTCACCAACATTTACTCTTCCCTCGGCGGTTTGATATCCTTTTTGAATATAATTTGGTTCAAACGGATCATCATATAACCAATCGGTGCCTGATAAATATGTGAAGGTGATCTTATAACCGAATTTATCTTTTATTTTTCCTGCATGGCGAAATCCTGCTGTATAAAACATTCTGTCGCCAATAGATTCATAATCGAATAATGGCCTGTAAGAAGTATCTATCAAACCTGTTGTTGGATCTTTTGGATTTGCAATTAAAATAGTATCTGATATTTTACTTCTGAATCCAAACCCTACACTCGCTGTAGTAACAAAATCCTTTTCCTGTGCTAATGGTGATTTTGTAATGAAATGACAGACTCCATTTCCGCAGTTTGGTCCATATAAAGCAGATGCAGGTCCTCTTAAAACTTCTATCCTTTCGAGGTCTTCATTGTCTGTGGGAATAAATGTGGCAACGTTTGCTCTCAGCGACGGAACTGCAGCATAACGATTATCAACCATCATAAGCAGCGACCCTGAAAAAATATTATTGAATCCCCTTACCACGACATTGGTTTGAATTAATCCGGTATTAATAATATCAACTCCCGGCGTTCCTTTAATATTGGCAACCGGAGTTATTGCAACCGTGTTTTTGATCTGCGCAGCTGTTATGAGTGTAATGGATGCAGGTGCATCGAGAATTTTCTCCTGCCGTCTCGAAGCGCTTACTACCAAAGCATCGAGTTCAAATTCTTCAGACCTCAGGCTGACGGATATAAAATTTGTTGTCCCGATTGCGATCTCCTGCTCGCCAAATCCAACTGAACGAATGATCAACATTGTTGCTGTTGGTGGGATGCTGAGGGAAAATTTTCCCTCGGGATCTGTAGCAGTACCAATTGTGGCATCATCTTTCAGCACAACTGATGCTCCGGGAATGGATTCACCGGTGGCGGCATCATTTACCTGGCCTGTGATGGTCCTGTTCTGAGCCGCAAGCGGGAACGATGCTAGCAGAAAAATGGTAATTAAAAGGGTAAAAAGATTTCTCATAGGCCTGGTTAGCGGGTTTAAATGAATAGGATGCTATTTTTACACTTTGAAATGAAATTCTTGTATTTGCCGGCTTGAATATCCAAAAATACAAATATGCGTCACATTCAAATTTCGGCAACTTAGTTTCAAAAATTCAACATGAAAATTAAATCATTGAACGTAATAATCAAAACCTGTTCTTGTTAAAAAAATTTACACTCAATCTCATCCTGGGTATTGCATTGCTGTGCGCTGCATCAGTTGCGGTGTTGTTGTACAGGCATGCAGAAAAAATAAATGAACCAGAAGTAAGTGCCAGGAGAATTGAGGTGGAATTTCAGAACCTCGAAAAAAAGATCATTGCAACTATTTCCGATTCGGTGATCATAAGTAATCTTATTACCGACTCTTATACTTTTAATGAATTCAGCAGCCTGGTTGATAAGCCATTTGGAATGATCATTTACCAGGAAGACAGTGCTGTTATTTGGACGAATAATTTTATTACACCTGTTAAAGCTCAATTGGTATATAATGATGCACCCCTGTTTATTTCCGAATCAAACGGCGAATATGTTATTTACCAGCATGATTTCCCCGGCAATGTTCATGTTATAGGTTTTTTACCGCTGCAGTTTGAATTCGGCATTAAAAACAAATATCTCAACCACGTTAAAACACCGGGCATTCAAATTCCGGAACATTTGAAATTAAAGGCCCGCAGCGAACCCGATGCTTATGCTGTGCATTCTTTGAACGGCAACGAAATTTTTTATATTGCTGAAGACGATAATATCCAAAATGTAGTTATCTATAGTAAGGGGATGTATTTTTTTATATGCTGTACATTTATTCTGCTGCTGATCACTTGTTTTGGGATCGCTAAATCCGCCATAAATAAATTTAACCGGATCGCCTCAACAGGCTTCCTCCTCGTTTTGCTGGCAGGCGTTTACCTGCTTACTAATTATTTATTATACGATCACATATTGAGTTATTTGCCCTTGTTTGATCCGCAATATTATGGTTCACCGGGTATTGCTGATTCTACCGGCGACCTGCTGATTAAAACAGCGCTGTTATTTTGTTTTGCACTTTTCTTTTCCAAATATTTCCGGATCAGGCTTCCTGATGGTAAAGGCGCAACCTTTAATTTATTGCTGCTCGTATCAATGGCAGTTATAATATGCTGCTGCTCTTTGCTAACTGGCAATATTTTCCGCAGTCTTATTATTGATTCTTCAATATCGTTCAATATCCATAATTTCTTTTCCCTGAATTATTTTAGCTTCATCGGGTTTCTTTGTATTTCGATATTGTTGCTCAGTTATTTTTTTATTATTTCCAGATGTGTTGAGATCATTGTAAAAAACATACAGCGCAAATTCTTTTTTTCTTTGATTGTTATAGCGACTGGAATAGCGGTGCTCATTGTTCAGCGATTGCTCAACCATGCAATGCAAATTGACATGATCATTTTTGTTGCGGGATTTGTGATCATAAGAGAATTTTTAATTGCCCGACGCATCAGCACCCGTTCTTTGGGTGGAATGATGATATGGTTAATTTATTTTTCCGCATTCAGCGCATATATTTTTAACAGTTCACTTGACCATAAAGTGGAAGAAACCAAAAGGTTGTTTGCAATTAAGAAATCAATTGAGAAGGATCCGATAACGGAATATTTATTTAAAGAACACCAGGTAAATATCCAAAAACAACTTTCAGCACAGGGAGTATCGCTTGAAACAGAAGAAAAAATTCGCCCGGGTATCATCAACCAGATACGCCAGGATCTGCAATCAAATTATTTTAAAAAATATAACACCGATATTTTTATTTTCAGGAACGACAGCCTGCTGCTTTTTACCGGCGATGATAATATTAATTCAAGACTCATATTTATTGATGCAATAGAAAATAACGGCGAGTTTACTGCAGCTGAAAACCTGTATTTTATTAATGACTATACCGGCAGTTATTATTACCTGGCTGAATTGCCTGTGAGCAGGGATTCTGTCGGTGATTTTACGGCTTATCTCAAAATGGTGCCTAAAAAATTCAGCGGCGAAAGTATTTATCCTGAATTGCTAATTGACGATGATCTGCGGACAGCAGAAAGCTTCATCAATTTTGATTATGCAATTTATTCAGATCATACCCTTTCGGAAAGGGAAGGTGAATATTCTTATCCTTTAATGGACATATTTTATATAAATAAAGATGAGGAAGTGCTTGATATTATCCAAAATGATTATGATCACTATATATATAAGGTAAATGAAACGAAAAAAGTGGTGGTTTCCACACCAATGCAAAGCTGGTTTGAGCCGGTTTCAATATTCTCCTATTTATTTTTCTTTTACCTGGTTTTCCTGGTAATAATTCTTTCACTGGACATTATTACGAGGATCGCACAGGGAAATATTGTTTTAACCGACTGGATAAATACCTCTCTGCAGAATAAAATTCAAACCTCAGTGATCAGCCTGATTATTTTTGCTTTCATCATGATGGGTGTTGCTACTATTTATTATATCTCCAACCAATATAATTTCTCACATAAACAAAGGTTGCTCAATAAAATTGAAGCCGTTCAAACAAATATTGATTTTCTCATTGGAGAGACTAGAAAAAAGGGCAACAGGGTGGTTACCAATCAGCAATTAAAAAAGATCGGCAACCGGGTAACCGAACTTTCTGAAATTCACGACATGGACATTAATATTTATAAGCCAAGTGGTGATCTCATGTCGTCGTCGCAGCCGGATATTTTTGAAAAAGGCCTCGTTTCAAAAAAGATGAATTCGCTTGCCTATTTCAAAATGAGCTGCGATAAAGAAACCTGGTATATCCAAACGGAAAATATCGGCGACCTTTCATTTTTATCCGCTTATGTTCCTGTGTTGGATGATAGTGGTGAAACAATGTTTTATCTCAACCTGCCTTATTTTGCCACGGAACAAAACCTGCGCACAGAAATTTCCTCATTCATGGTAACCCTTGTAAATGTGTATGTGCTGTTATTGATCGTGGCAGGAATAATTGCATATATCGTTTCAAGATCTATCACCAGCCCACTTGCAACCATAGCCGGAAAATTCAAGGGAATTAAACTGGGTAAAATGAATGAACCCATACGGTGGACGCATGAAGATGAGATTGGATTATTGGTGGCAGAATATAATAAGATGTTGAAAGAACTGGAAAACAGTGCCGAACTGCTGGCAAAATCGGAACGCGAAAGTGCGTGGCGTGATATGGCAAAACAGGTGGCGCATGAAATTAAAAACCCTTTAACACCAATGCGGTTAAGCATCCAGCATTTGCAAAGAGCAATTCAAACAAATGCCCCCAATGTAAAAGAGCTGATGCGCAAAGTTTCAGATACACTGCTTGAGCAAATAGATAACTTATCCAATATCGCATCTGAATTTTCGACGTTTGCAATTATGCCAAAGGCCGTAAATGAAACAATAAACCTGAACGACCTGCTTGAAAGTGTAACTGCTTTGTTCATCGAGAATGATGAAGCTGAACTTACACTTCAAATTCCGCAAGAGCAAATTGAAGTATTTGCCGATAAAAATCAATTGCTGCGGGTATTTAATAATGTGATCAAAAATGCGATCCAGTCGATACCTGATGAAAGAGCAGGTGAAATTCTTATTACGCTGCAACATATTGACCACAGGGCATTGATTAAAGTAAAAGACAACGGCGTTGGAATAACCGATGAAGAAAAGGACAAAGTTTTTGTGCCGAACTTTACAACCAAAAGCTCAGGTATGGGAATAGGTTTGGCAATGAGTAAAAATATTGTTGAAAGCACTGGAGGATATATTTGGTTTGAATCAACGGTTGATTCCGGAACAACTTTTTATATTGAATTTCCAGTAATTCAAAATTGATATGAATAGAAAGATATCGGAACAATTATTTGCAGAAGCCAAGAAATATTTTCCAGGTGGAGTAAGTTCACCGGTAAGGGCATTTAAATCGGTAACCGGATCACCACTTTTTATTCAGCGTGGAAAGGGTAGCAGGATCTGGGATGAAGATGGCAACGAATTTATAGATTATTGTTGTTCATGGGGACCGCTGATATTAGGCCATGCAAATGAAAATGTTTTATCCGCTGTGAGTCAAGCATTGTTAAAAGGAACATCTTTTGGCACTCCGTCAAAATATGAAAATACCCTCGGCAAATTGATCCTTGAAAATAATCCTTTTATTGAAATGATCAGGTTTGTTTCATCAGGTACTGAGGCTGTAATGAGTGCAATACGATTGGCAAGAGGATATACGGGTAAAAATAAGATCCTGAAATTTGAAGGTTGTTATCATGGTCATAGCGATGGGTTGCTGGTTAAAGCCGGATCAGGATTGGTAACATTTGGTGAAACATCTTCCAAAGGTGTTCCTCCTTCTGTTGCAAATGATACTATAGTTGTTGAACTTGATAATGAGCATGCAGTAGAAGAAGCAGTGAAAACGTTCAGGAATGAGATCGCCTGCATTATTATCGAACCGATTCCCGCAAACAACGGATTATTATTGCAGAAGCGATCGTTTTTAGAATTTCTAAGAAAAATTTGCACTGAAAATAATATCCTCCTCATTTTTGATGAAGTGATCAGTGGTTTTAGAATTGGATTTTCAGGAGCTGCTGGTTATTATTCCATAAAACCGGATATTATCACCTTTGGAAAAATTATCGGCGGCGGTTTACCAGTTGGTGCTTATGGTGCAGGAGAAGAAATAATGCGCATGATCTCACCCGATGGCCCTGTTTATCAGGCGGGTACCTTGTCGGGAAATCCATTGTCGATGTCTGCTGGTATTGCACAATTAACCGCCTGCCTGCAAAAAGATTTTTATGATAAACTGGAAGCTAAAACAAAATTGATCGCCGACAGTGTAAATGCGTTTACCTTGCAAAATAAATTACCGGTCAACATTTTACATATCGGTTCAATTTTCTGGATATCCTTTTCTGAACATTGTATGATAACAAAAGCAGCGCAGATAGAACCGGCAGGGATTTCAAAATTCAAATATTTTCACCATGAATTATTGAACCGTGGAATTTATATCGGGCCTTCGGGTTATGAGGTTTGCTTTGTTTCAGATGCGCATACAACAGACGATCTTAACATAACAGCTAAAATTATTTGCGAGGTGCTAGCGTTGGTATTTGATGAAAAATATTTACCCGACAATGATTAATTTACATAAAACCAGATATTCACTTTTTTTTCATGTGGTGTTTATTTACATCATTGCTTCATTTATCTGGTGGTCGTACCTGCTGCACCGAAATAACTATGAAAATTATGATGAGATCATTAAAAGGGAGCAATTTGTATATACCCAAAACGGAGGCAAATTATCTGCATTTAAATCAACACCGGTATTTATTAAGGTGAACAACGAATTTAAACGTACCGAGCTGATGTTGTATGGGGAAGGAATTGTTTTCATTGGATTGATCACACTGGGTTTCTGGCGGATAAGACGAACATTCAGATCGGAAATTGACCTCACCAGGCAGCAGAATAACTTTTTGTTATCTATTACCCACGAATTAAAATCGCCTCTGGCATCTTTAAAGTTGTCGATGCAAACAATCAGAAAACATGAACTCGATGGTGAACAGGTAAAAAATATGGCTGATATGTCGCTTGATGATATTGAACGCCTTGAATTATTGGTTGAAAACATTTTGCTGGCGTCAAAGATCGAGAGTGCAAACTTCCGCCTCAATAAAGAATTAATGGACCTTTCTTCCATAACACAAAATATTTTTGACCGCGAGAAAATTAAACATAAAGACCAGCGCCATTTTACCAGTAAAATTGAAGGCAACATTTATGTTTACGGCGACAGGTTCTCATTTTCATCGGTAATTTATAACCTTATCGAAAACGCGATTAAATATTCAGAGAGAGGTTCTGAGATCGGTGTTGAATTAACCGGCGATGAAAAAAATGCATATCTAAATATTTCCGATACGGGCATTGGAATTCCTGAGAACGAAAAAATGAAGATATTCGGAAGGTTTTACAGGATCGGCACTGAAGAAACACGAAAAACAAAAGGAACAGGATTGGGATTATTTATCGTTAAACATGTGGTGTTGATGCATGCGGGGGAAGTGCTGGTTAAACACAATCAACCAAGGGGAAGTATTTTTGAAGTGAGGATTCCGGTTGGTGCATTGTAGATGTTAAGCACAGAGGAAAACAGAAGTTGAAGCACAGAGGGACACAAAGGGACACAGAAAATTGTTTATGGAAAGGATTAAACACAGAGGGGCGCAGAGGAACAGATAATTATATACGTAAAGAATTCAGCACAGAGGGGCACAAAGGAACACAGAAAATTATATACGTAAAGAATTAAGTACAGAGGGGCACAGAGGAACACAGAAATTGAACCACAAAAAGACGCTGAGTATCATAAAAAATTATTTACATAAAGTATTAAGCACTGTGCGGTGGCAGCATAATAAAAAAGACAAAACAATGACATGTTAACAATAACCCTTAAATTCAATTAACGTTAAATCAATCAAGCAACTCCAGAACTATGAACAACCGAATATTAATTGTAGAAGATGAGGATCACATTCGTGAGAACCTCAAACTTAACCTCGAATTGGAAGGCTATGAAGTGATAGCGGTTTCAAACGGGGCAAAAGCGATCAAAGCGTTTCGGGAGCAACGGTTTGATCTGATCATACTCGACGTGATGCTTCCTGAAATGGATGGCTTTGATGTTTGTGAGCAAATCAGGCTGGATGATCGTGAAACTGCTATCTTATTTCTTACTGCAAAAGATGCGAGTGTCGACAAGATCAAAGGATTAAAAACAGGTGGCGATGATTATATGACCAAACCATTTAATCTCGAAGAACTATTATTGAGAATACGCAATTTGTTGAAACGGTCCTCGAAAAATCCCGCGGAAGATAAATTCCATGAATACGAATTTGGAGGAAACACCATCAATTTCGTTACTTATGAAGCGAAAGGATTAAATGGAGATGTAAAGCTCACCAACAAAGAATTAAAGTTGTTGAAATTGCTTATTGACAGAAAAAATGAAGTTGTTTCCCGCACCCTGATTTTGCAAACTGTTTGGGGTTATGACGTTTATCCGTCAACCAGGACAATAGATAATTTTATTCTTGCCTTTAGAAAATACTTTGAGAGGGACCCTAAAAACCCGCTTTATTTTCATGCAATAAGAGGGGTGGGGTATAAGTTTGCAGATGTGAAATAACCGCAGCATTGATATCTTTCAGGTAGCCGCTCGTCAAGATCCAACGCAAAAAAAATGCGCCTTCTCCTCAGAGGCGCATTTCAATATTTGTATAACAGTGGTCAAATATGCATTTTGGCTTTTTTTGCCAGCAGTTGGTCTTCCGTTTCAACGTGGTCGGGGTCAGGCAGGCAGCAATCAACCGGGCAAACGGCAGCGCATTGTGGTTCTTCGTGAAAACCCTGGCATTCAGTGCATTTTTCGGGAACGATATAATAGATGTCATCTGAAATTGGCGGGTTCTTTTGCTCGGCATCCATAGTTGTACCATCAAGCATTGTAACCGACCCTTTTACAGTAGTTCCATCGGCAAATGCCCACGCCACGCCTCCTTCATAAATCGCATTATTCGGACATTCGGGTTCACAAGCCCCGCAGTTGATACAATCTGATGTAATATGAATAGCCATAGTTTCTGTTTCTTTAATTTTGAGCGCTCAAATATAAAAGCACTGCACCGATTTTTCAAAAGGTACTTAAAGATCGGAAATATTTATAATTATTCTAAATAGCATTGGCTGATTATTTAAGGGTAATAAAATACAGGGGCATAGGATAAAATAGAAGGAATTTCAAATGAATTTAAAGGAGAGGATAAATGGATTTAGCGAGCTGGCAAAAACACTGGATGATTCCAATGCGGAATTGTCGGAAATTATTCGTAAAACAGAAGCCCAAAACCCATGGTTCACCGAATTTCATTGCAGGCTGATGGTTAAGAATTTCAGGGAAAAGTTTTTTAACCCGGAGAAATTGCATTCCTGGTTGAAGAAATATGGTGAGCTCCCTGAAAAAAATAAAACTATCGGTTTGGTATTGGCAGGAAATATTCCTTTTGTGGGCATGCACGATATGCTTTGTGTTATTATGAGTGGAAACAGGGCAATGGTCAAATTGAGCGCTAAAGATGATTTATTTTTCCCCTGGGTTTATCAGCAACTATTGAAAACAGATAAAGCATTCGAAAACAAAATAACTTTTGTAGAAAGGCTTGAAGGATTCGATGCTGTTATTGCAACTGGAAGTAATAATTCCGCCAGGTATTTTGAATATTATTTTGGAAAATACCCTAATATCATCAGGAAGAACAGAACCTCAATCTCCATTTTAAAAGGTGATGAAACAGATGAAGAAATTTATGCGCTGGGGAAGGATGTATTTTATTTCTATGGATTAGGATGTCGCAATGTCAGTAAGATATATTTCCCCGAAGTTTTTGATCGTGAAAAATTATTCAGGGTATGGGAAGATTTCAGATATGTATCAGAAAATACAAAGTACCATAACAATTATGATTATAACAGGGCGATATTGTTGTTAAATCAAACGCCATTTCTTACCAATGATTTTTTTATGCTCCAGGAAACGGATAAACTGTTTTCGCCGATATCAGTTTTATTTTGCGAAACATATTCGAGCCAAAACGATTTGAATACTAAAATTTCGGAATTGGGTGAAAATATTCAATGTGTGGTTGCAAAAGCAGATGACAATACGCAATTCGGATCAACGCAGTTTCCAGAATTGAATGATTATGCCGATAATATTGATACAATGGAATTTTTAAAGTCGCTATAAATTTAAGGATGGCCTTTCCTTCGATTCTTCGAATCTTCTCCCTTCGAATCTTTAAACCATCTTTCTTCAAATCTTTTATGAAAAATTTCTAACTATAATTTGTTAGATGATTCTTGAACCTAGGCTTTGCAACAAACTTTAATTCCTTCCACCAACCTGTCGAGGTCGCTTAAGCTGGTATATACATGCGGTGCTATACGAACACCATGAATATTTTCCCAGTTGATCCCCACACAATGAATGGCAAAATCATTAATTAATTTAGTAGCAATATCACCAGGTTCCATTCCGCTGATCGAAAAATTGGCAATGGCACATGAAAACCGTGGATCCATTGAAGTATAAAATTTTATTTTAGGATTGTCTTTTACTTTATCTACCCAATAGTTTTTTAAATAACGCAGCCTCGCTTCTTTTCTTGCTGCTCCAATCATTAAATGAAAATCGATGGCGTTGGCTATAGCATATTCAATAGGAAAGGAGCGGGTTCCGAGGTTCTCAAATTTTCTGATATTATTTATATCCATGGTATCGGGTGCTCCGAATAATGGCCAAACATTTTTTATTTTATCTTTTTTAATCCAAAGCATGCCCGAACCAATACTTGCGCTCAGCCATTTATGCAAGCTGGTTGCATAATAATCACCGCCGAGGTCAGGAATATTAAATACAAAATGTCCGAAGGTATGTGCACCATCGATCATAACATCAGGGCCTTTAGCATGAACTGCATCAGCAATTTTTTTAACCGGGTTAATATGCCCCGTCCAGTTAATGAGATGATTAACCTGTACCAGTTTTGTTTTTGATGTGATTTGCTCTGTGTATTTTTCAATTAAATAATTCTCATCTTCAGTAGGCAGATCCAATTCAATCCATTTGAGCACGATGCCCTCTCTTTTTTCTCGCTGCTTCCATGCATTGATCATATTTGGATAATCCTGCCTGGTAAGAATTACTTCATCACCTTTTTCAAGGATCAATCCGAAAATGATATTATCCAAACCTTCAGTGGTGTTCCGGTTAATTGCGATCTCATCAATATCGCAACCGGCAAGGTCTGCCAATTTTTTGCGCAGATTTTCCCGCCCTTTATCCATGATCTGCCACATATAATAACTCGGCGCTTCATTCACCATTTTATTAAACCGCTCAAGTGCATCCTGTACTACTTTTGGCGACGGACTAACACCTCCATTATTTAAATTGATGATGGTGGAAGATGCAGTATATGATTCTTTTATTACCCGCCAGAAATCTTCATCTTCAGCAACAACGTGTGGAGGTATATTTTTTACTTTGTTGATCTCGTAAGAAAATTGTTCGCTGTAAACCAGGTCGGGCAGGGCACCCAGGCTGATTAACGCAGCAGACCTTTTCAGGAAGGAGCGACGGTTGGACATAGGTTTCTGTTGTTGACAGAAGTGAAATTAATACTTTATCATCAAAGTATAATAAGATGGATTTATACGATCAAACTGGAATACCCTGGCGTTTTAGTTTATGGGAACCAGCATCATTTCCTTCATCTTCTCTACTACAAAATCAACCTCCTGTATCGTGTTGTACTTTGAAAATGAAAACCGCACGGCAGCAGAATTCGGTTCGCGGTTGAGATGCGCAATAACATGTGAGCCAATATTGCTGCCACTGCTGCAGGCACTTCCTCCGCTAACCGCAATGCCGGCGATATCCAAATTAAATAGCAGGAGATCATTTTTTTCGCTTGGCGGAAAATTCACGTTGAGCACAGTATATAAACCATCATCCGGAGAATTAAAAATAATTCCGGGCAACTCATTTGTTAAACGTTCTTTCAAATGTGACCTTAATCCTGAAATATATTTTTTTGTTTGTTCCAATTCGCGATAACCGATCTCCAATGCCTTGGCCAATCCAACAATGCCGTATAAATTTTCAGTTCCGGCCCGCATATTTCTTTCCTGTGCTCCACCGTGAATGAGCGGTTTAATGGATGCGTCTGCATTTACATATATAAATCCAACACCTTTAGGACCATGAAATTTATGTGCTGCACAGGAAATAAAATGGATCTTCGTTTTTTGAAGATCCAGCGGATAATGTGCAATTGTTTGAACGGTATCACAATGAAAATAAGCGTTGTAAACTTTACAGAGCGCACTCACTCTGTCAATATCGAGCAGCGTACCTATCTCATTATTCGCATGCATTAAACTCACCAGGGTTTTTTCAGTGGAGTTTTTAAGTAATGATTCGAGGTCGTCGTAAATTACAGTGCAATCTTTTCCCAGCTTAACCATGCTGAGTTTTATCCTGCCTTCATTTATTAATGCGTCAACCGTATGCGTTACCGCATGATGTTCAATTGGCGAAGAAATAATATGAGTTACCCCCAGATCGCGGACGCTGCATTGAAGCGCCATATTATTTGCCTCGGTGCCACCGCTTGTAAAAAATATCTCTCCGGGGGAGACATGGAATATTGAGGCAATTGTTTTTCTTGCTTTTTCGATCGCAGACCTGGTTTCCCTTCCATAAGAATGAATAGAAGAAGGATTGCCAAAATGATTTTCAAGATAGGGAAGCATCGCCTCCATCACCTCAGGATCAAGCCGTGTTGTGGCAGCATTATCAAAGTAAACTCGCATGCAAATTAGTTAATCTCACAAAATTAAGATAAACGGGCGAAATGAGTAATGAGTAATGAGTAATGAGTTTGTGCCCGAGCAGGATCTAAATTCCTTATTCCTTATTCCTTATTCCTTACTTCTTGCTCACCACTGACCACTCCCCACTCCCCATCTTATTTCATTATCAATTTAATATCCTCCATCATTTTTCTGTTAATACTTTCTGCCGTGGTTTTGGTAGAACTTTCTGAATAAATTCTGATAATAGGCTCGGTATTGCTTGCCCGGAGATGCACCCAGTCGGTACCCATTTCAATTTTGAGCCCGTCTTCCTTATTTAATTTTTCTTTTTTGTATTTTTCTTCCATTTGTTTTAATATGGAAATGACGTCTGTTCCATCAGGCAGTTCAATTCTGTTTTTCGCCATAAAATAATTGGGATATTCTGCACGCAACCTGGAACAACTTTTTTTAGATGTTGCAAGATGTGATAAAAACAGGGCGATCCCCACCAGTGCATCTCTTCCATAATGCAATGCTGGATAAATAATTCCGCCGTTGCCTTCCCCGCCGATGATCGCATTTACTTCTTTCATTTTTTCAACGACATGCACCTCGCCAACTGCACTTTGATAATGTTCCACCCCATATTTTTTTGACACATCACGCAAAGCCTGAGTAGATGATAAATTGGAAACCGTATTTCCTTTTTTATGTTTCAGCACATAATCGGCTATGGCAACCAAAGTATATTCTTCACCAAACATGTCGCCATTTTCACAAACAATTGCAAGGCGGTCAACATCGGGATCTACCACCAGGCCCACATCGGCCTTTTGATGTTTTACTTCATGTGCAATAGTTGACAAATGCTCGGGAAGTGGCTCAGGATTATGCGGGAACCGTCCGTTTGGATTAGTAAATAATTCAACAACATCAAATACACCAATTGCAACCAATAACTCAGGAACAGAGATTCCGCCAGTTGAATTTACACAATCGATAACAACACGAAAATTCCTTTCCTTTATTGCTTCTTTATTCACCAGCTCAAGGTCCTGAATTTTATCAATATGTTTTTGGATATAATAAAATTTTTGCTGGTATTCACCTAATTTATCTACGTCGCTATAAATGATATTTTCGTCTTTTACAATTGCAAGTACTTCTTCACCATCACTACCTGAAATGAATTCACCAAAGTGATTTACTAATTTCAGTGCATTATAATTTTTTGGATTATGAGATGCTGTTATTATTATTCCGCCCCCGGCATTTTCACGGGGAACGGCGATCTCAACAGTTGGCGTGGTAGATAATCCGAGATCAACTACTTTAATTCCAATTGATTGTAAAGTGCCGATCACAAGGTGGTTAACCATTTCCCCACTTATTCTTGCATCACGGCCAATTACAATGGTATTATTTCCTGTTTTTCGTTTAACCCAGGTTCCAAAGGCTGCAGTAAACTTTATAATATCTTCCGGGGTTAGATTTTGTCCGGGCTCCCCTCCAATTGTTCCTCTGATCCCCGAAATTGATTTAATTAGTGTCATAATCGCTGCGTAAAGTTAAATAAATTCAAACTGGGCTTGTCGAATAAATCATCAAAACCTATACATTTGCCTAAATAACCACATGCGCCATCAAAAGTCATGGTTTGAAACTTGGTTCAACAGGCATTATTATGATCTGCTTTATCAGCATCGCGACGAAGATGAGGCTGCGGGATTTCTCGATGGATTAATAAGTTACCTGCACCCAACAACCGGAGCAACAATGCTTGATGCGGCCTGTGGTAAAGGCAGACATGCGAGTTATCTTGCCCAGAAGGGCTTTGAGGTTACAGGAATAGACCTTTCTTCAAAAAATATTAAGGAAGCAGCCATAAATGAAAATGACCACTTATCATTTTTCCAGCATGATATGCGAAGAGTGTTCAGGATAAATTATTTCGATTTCATTTTTAATTTTTACACCAGCTTTGGATATTTCGATAATAAAAAATACGATATCATGTGTATGCAGTCATTTGCCGCGGGCTTAAAAAAAGGTGGAAGATTGGTTATCGATTTTTTTAATGTGAGCTATGTTTTAAAACATTTAGTGGAAGATGAAAGCAAAGTAGTTAATGGGGTGCATTTCACCATCACAAAAAAATATGAAGATTGTTTTATAAGCAAAAAGATAGATGTCATGGATGGTAATAAAAGAGAGATTTTTTGTGAGAAGGTGCGGGCGTTACAATTAAATGATTTCAACGATTATTTTACAAAATCCGGATTAAAGCTGATCACCACTTTTGGAGATTATCAATTAAATCCTTACGATGAATCTGTTTCTGAACGATTAATCCTTATAGCCGAAAAATGATCATTCCCGAAGGCATCCAGCATATTGATGAACAATTTTTTATTCTCATCAACCGGAAATGGGCAAATGGTTTTTTTGATCTGATCATGCCACCCGTTCGCGACCGTTTGTTCTGGATATTTCTTTATATTCTGATTGCCGGAATTATTTTCTGGAAATTCAGGCTCAGGGGACTATGGATCATTTTATTGCTGGCAGCAACATTTGGAATAACGGACCAGCTCAGCAGCTCCGTCATTAAACCTGCAGTAGGCAGAATAAGGCCGTGCAATGATGAACAATTTAAAGATGAGGTTATTTTGAGGATCAGTGCATGTGGCGTAGGCAAAAGTTTTACATCAAGCCACGCAGCAAATACTTTCGCTTTTGCAGTATTGTTAAGTTTATTATTCCGTGCACGATGGAAATATATTACACCATTGGCAATTTTTTGGGCAGCACTTGTTTCATATGCTCAAATTTATGTGGGGGTTCATTACCCGTTTGACATTATCGGAGGGGCATTGGTGGGAAGTATGGTTAGCATTATAATGTATTTGCTTGCAAAAAAATTTATCTTCCCTAAATTCATGCCTGAACTTTTACAACACAAAAAAGCAATAATAAAATGACCACTATTCAAATTGTTTTATTGATCGCTGCTTCGTTTATTGGAGTTTTTGCTGCATGGATGTTGCGCAATAAAACACAGAATAAGTTTTTGAGTGTGTTATTATCATTTAGCGGAGCTTATTTATTGGGTGCCGTCGTTTTACATTTATTGCCTGAAGTTTTTGAAAGCAATACAATTGATGATGGTCATGATTATACCGCTGCTATTTATATTTTAATCGGCTTTTTGATCCAGCTTTTAATTGTTCAGTTTACAAAAGGTATTGAACACGGCCATTTACATTTGCACGATCATTTTTCAAAAGGATATGTGGCCGGTGTGGTATTCGGATTAAGTGTGCATGCCCTTATGGAAGGCATACCCCTGGCAGCACCTGAGATCTCCTCCGAACAAATCCAACCTTTGTACTGGGGGATAGTTGTTCACAAGATCCCGGAAACATTTGCACTGGCAACGGTATTATTTTTTTCTGTGAAAAAACATTCGTACGCATTTATTTTTACATTGTTTTTTGCTTTGATGACACCGATAGGCAGCCTTGCCGGAAATTATTTTGCAAAAGAGGACGCCTTCAATTTTAACTGGCTTATCGCAATTGTTTGCGGATCGCTGATCCACATCTCAACAACAATTATTTTTGAAGCAAGCGGGAAGGCACATAAAATGAGTATAATTAAACTCGCGGTTATTATCGGAGGCTTTGGCCTTTCGTTATTATCTGCAATTTTGGAGTAACTTCTACAACTGTTCCGAAAAAATAAATTCAGGAATGTAGATGAGGCAGATTTAGCTGATTTAAATATCTGTACCGACAGCCGCCATGGACAACGGAGCAATAATTACAAACCTTCCGAACTGTTTTGGAATAACATTCTTAAATTTATACCCATGGTCCCCAAAATTTTAGTTTCGAATTACAGATCAATTGCTATCATTTTGGTTTTCACCTGCCTGGCGGGTTGCTCATTTTTCAACAAAAAAGAAACTATCACCCGTGCTTCAGTTATCATCGATAAAGACAGAGTGGTACCCACCGATAAGGATAATGGAAAATTATTTGAGATCTTAACCGGAAAATCCACTGGATTAAATTTTATCAATACCCTTCCCGACAATTACGAAAATAATTATTGGAGATATACTTTCATTTACAATGGCGGAAGCGTAAACATCGGTGATTTTAATAATGATGGTTTGCCCGATGTTTTTTTTACGGGTGTAATGGTGCCACATCACCTTTATTTAAACAGAGGAAATTTGCAGTTTGAAGATATCACCTCAGCAGCAGGAATCACAAAAAAAGAATTTGAGTGGACATCGGGCTCAACGGTTGCCGATGTGAATGGTGATGGATGGCTCGATATTTATATTTGTAATTCAAGATGGGCCGATCCTGAAAAACACGGAAATAAATTATTCATAAACAATGGCGATCTCACCTTTACGGAAAAAGCCAAAGAGTACGGATTAACAGGAGACGTTACATGTTCAGCGGCGAATTTTTTTGATTATGACAACGATGGTGATCTCGATATGTATCTTGTTACGCATCCGCTGGATTTTATCAATAAATTTAAAACCTATTATTTGCAGACAATCGAAAATAACAGAAACCTCAGCAATAAATTATATCGCAACAATGGTGATAACACATTTACCGATATTCATCTTGAAGCCGGGATAAACAACCATGGCTTCGGCCTGGGTGCTACTGTTGCCGATTTCGATGAAAATGGATATCTCGATATTTTTGTTACAAATGATTTTGGCATGTATGACTATCTCTATTATAATAATGGTGATGGCACATTTACCGATGCATCATTAACGGCATTAAAAAGGCATGGAGTAAGCTCAATGGGAGCAGATGCTGCCGATTTTAATAACGATGGGCTCATCGATCTCTACTATGTTGATATTGAGATGGAAGAAAATTATACCTATAAAACATTTCAGATCTCCAGCCAGGTGGAAATTTTGCGCACACTTATTAACGCAGGATATGGGTATCAGAACCATGGAAATTCTCTTAAGCTGAACAACGGCAACAAAACATTTTCTGAAATTGCCCGCACTGCAGGTGTGGGAGTTACCGATTGGGGATGGTCGAGTTTTTTCACCGATTTTAATAATGACGGACTCAAAGATATTTTTGTTTCAACAGGTTATTTGCAGGACTTCAACATTGATGAATCGGAAACTTATGTGGAATTAAGAAGGGCATGCCGGATTAGCGACAGCACGGTGTATTACAAGCTTATAAATTCAATTCCAAAATATATTCTCAACACACCCAATTTTATTTACAGGAATAATGGCGACCTCACCTTTGAAGATATGCGAGATGCATGGGGTATTTATCATCCATCGTCATCGTACGGTGCCGCTTCCGCTGACCTTGATCTTGATGGCGACATGGATATTATTTGCGCCAATGCAAATGAAACACCATATGTCTATAAAAACAATTCTGAAAAAATGGGTGAGCATAATAATTTCATCCGATTTCAGTTAAAGGGTTATGCAAAAAATACATATGGACTCGGAACAAAGATCAAAATTTATTATGGCGACACCATGCAATATATTCAGCATACCAATACGAGGGGTTATATTTCAACAACAGAAAATATTATTCATTTTGGAACAGGGAAAAATAAAATAGTAGAACGAGTAGAAGTTACATGGCCCGATGGGAAAAAGCAAATGCTGGAAAATATAGCATGTGATCAACTGGTTATTCTGGATCACGCTGAGGCGGGAGAAATTCATTTCCCCGAGATCAAACAATCAGAAACAACATTTAAAAGTGTAGCTTACAATTCCGGAATAAACTATAAGCATAATGAAAATGATTTCGAAGATTTTACCAGGGAATTTCTCATCCCACATAAAATGAGTGTTTCAGGACCCTGCATTGCAACCGGCGATCTCGATGGTAATGGGTTAGATGATATATATATTGGCGGCACATTCGAAAAAAAAGGCGCAGTCTATCTGCAAACAACAAGCGGAAAATTTACTACAGGCAAAATTGATCTTGCTGCCAATATCAAATATGAAGATGGTGCTGCACTTATTTTCGACGCGGATAATGATGGTGACAACGATATTTATGTTGGCAGCGGCGGTAACGAAAAAATTGCCGGCGACAGTTGTTACAGCGACAGGTTTTATTTGAATGAGGGCAATGAATTTATATTGAGAAATGATAAGATCCCGGCATCCTATATTCCTACATCCTGTGTTCTTGGATGCGATTACGACAAAGACGGTGACATGGATCTGTTTGTTGGCGGTAGACAATATCCCGGAAAATATTTAATGCCTGTTTCTTCCCGCATCCTGAAAAATGAGCAGGGAAATTTTGTTGACGTTACTTCGCAAATTGCACCCGCACTGAAAAATATCGGAATGGTTTCAACTGCGCTATGGACCGATTTCGACAATGATAATAATATCGATTTGATCGTCACTGGCGACTGGATGCCAATTGTTTTTTTGAAAAACGATAAAAATAATTTCACCAACATCACCTCCGAAACAAATTTAAAAAACATGGAAGGTTGGTGGCAAAGTATTAATGGTGCTGACCTTGATAATGATGGCGATATTGATTATGTGCTGGGAAATTTCGGTACAAACAGGAGATATAAAAATACAATTTCAGAATCAACGGGTGAAGCGCTGCCGCTGGAAGCGTTTTTATTTAATAAGAATGAAACTGATTATAATGGTTTAATGATCAGTTATTACCAACATGATATTTTGTATCCTGTTAATTTACGTGAACGATTGCTTGAACAATTCCCTGAGTTGAAAAAAACTGTTCCCGACTGGGATTCTTTTGGAAAAATGAGTACCCAGGAAATGTTTGGTTTAAACAATCTCACATCTGCCCGCCACCTGTTATGTTATCAGTTTGAAAGTACCGTTTTAATAAATAATGGCAACCTGAATTTTACAAAAAAAATATTTCCGGTTGATGCCCAGGTGAGCCCTGTGTTTGGAACAATTTGCCAGGATTTTAATGGGGATGGTTTCGTTGACATTTTATGCCACGGTAATTATTTTCAGACCGATATTTTAATTACCCGTCATGATGCCGGTACCGGTTTGTTGCTTCAGGGAAATGGGGATGGCAGCTTTAAAGCTCTGAGGAGTATTGAAAGTGGATTTTGGAGCGATGGCGATGCAAGGTCGCTCGCTCTCGTTAACTGCGGTGAAAATCAACCACCACTCATAATTGGTGGGGTGAATAACGACGACGTAAAAGTATATGAATTTGCAATTCCTAAAATGATGAGTGTCGAACAAAATGATGCATATGCACTTATTACCCTAAATGATAATTCTGTCGTGAAAAAAGAATTTTATAAAGGTGAAGGGTATTATAGCCAGAATTCAAATACCGTTTTGATTAATGATAAGGTAATGATGGTTTATGCTGTAGATTATATGGGGAATAAAAAGCGCATTTACAACCGGTCGATAATGTAAATGATTATAATAACGGCAAGTGGGGGTGATGAGGGCATTATCTCACCAGGTACATCTTTCCATATCCCGATTTAAAATAAGTATCCGTATTGGTATCATATTTTTCGAGGGCCTTGCCATTGAGTTTTGTAACCACGCGGTATAAATATAAACCGTTTGCAAGCTGATCGCCATATTTATCTGTACCATCCCAACTGAATTCAGTGATATTATTTCCAATATGCAATTCACCCAATTCACTCCGCATGATCTCGCGAATGATCTTTCCACTTACCGTCATGATCTGGATCTTAAAATAATCAGGGATCTCGCTGCCCGTTAATGTAAATACAAATCGGGTTTGTGTGGTAAATGGATTCGGATAATTCATCACATTGGAGATCATGGCTTTGTTGATCACTTCAAATGAGATGCGGTAATCAAGTTCTCCTGCATTGTTTCCACTTACATCTTCACCATGGATCTGTAAAACATAAATTCCATCTGCTTCAAATGTTGGATACATTTCCACTCGTGCATTGTTGATCTCCGCAAGGTCGGAAGTATCGGCAGGATAAAATTTTGTTGTATTGCCGTCGTAATAAAAATCATGCAGGCTGTTATCAGGATATTCAATTGTTATTCTTAATAATGAGGTATCTCCAAGTGCCAGGTATCTATTTTCGTCTTTCATCGATATCAAAATAAATGGCTTCGCACTTACGATGTCGCCATCGAAAATATGAACGCCATCGAATGTTACATCAAGCAACGGATTCCGAACATCAGGCGCATTATAAAATGGAATATAGGCAAGGTTATTAAAATGATATTGTTCAGGCTGATCGTTGTTTGGATTAACTTCAACAATTAATGTATTTTTTCCCGGTGGCATCACTTCCGGCTTTGTGCTAAACTGCAATGTAGAGATCATTGTTTGATCAGACAACAAAGAGTCCTGTCTTGTAAATGGAATTGGATGCAGGATATTATTTTGATCACGCACATTAAATTGAATGAGCAAACTATCCATATCGTAATCACTCACATTGGTGGTTGCAAAGGAGAGGTCGACCAATTGCCCCTGGTCAACACTGTCGCCCGAAAATGTATAATGCACATTCGGATTCAATGCAGCTTCAGGAACAGGAGTATAGATAACACGCCAATAATTATATTGAGCCGGAGTTCGCAGCGAATCATCTTTCGTATTTAATCTTAATTTGATATAAGGATATAATAGAGGGTCAATAAAAGCAATAGTAGTATCACCGCTTGTTAACCCCGATGATAAAACAGTTTCAACACCAGAAATACTTACGCCAATAATTTCAACATAATTTGTATCCATCAACGCATTATCATGTGCAAAATAGCTCCACTGGGCCTTATCCCAATATGTAGCCGGGCCGATTAATGTTGACTCCACCGTGCCTTCGTTCCAGTTTCCAATTACAACTACCGACAATTCAATTGTAGTTCCGATTGAATCGCCAATTATTTCCACTTTGGTAGCAGGGTCACCTTTTTTGGCTGAAAATATATATGACCTGTCGTAATCATAAGTGGTGAGTGAAAGAATATCCGTTGCGCCATATGCTGTAAAAGCATCATATAAATTATGACCATATATTGCAGTGTCATCCATCCATGCATAAAAATCAGGATATCCGTTGCTGTAACAAATAATATAATTGCTGTCGGGAATGGTATTCATCATGAACTGATATAATATTTCTCTGTTCGCAGGTGTATTGGTCCAAAACTGTATTATTTTTTCATATGCATCGCCGCTGCAATAATAATCTCCATAGGGACCTGTATTGGTTGTTCCTATTTCATGGGTTGTCCACGGTTCACCCGAACTGGCATCAGCAACAAATACAACAAAGCCCGTGCTTACACATGATGAAACAGCAACCAATTCACCGTCTAAATAACTTGTTACATCAAACCAATAGGTGCCGGGATATACACCGGTTGAAACATTATAAGTATTTACATCGGGAACAAATTCAAATATCCTTGTGGGTTGCAGTGCAATATTTTTATACTCATCTTCGAGATATTGAAAATAATGCGATTGATTCCATCCTGTAATTTCACCCGGCAGGTATAAAAACGAACTTGATCGCCATAAAACATCTGTGCCGTCGGAAGTATCGGGAGTAATGCGCCAGTAATACACCAAATTATTTACCCAGATAACCGGTGGATTCATCCACTTTACAACACCACCTGATTGAAGCACATGCGTGGATTCGTGAAAAGGGGAATTAAAATTCATGGTGGTATCTATCTCAATGATATATTCTTTTTCATCCGCGAATACATAAGATGTTGAAGCTGCCAGGTATTCAGGAATATGATTCATAATGCTGAATTCAACCGGATATATCGGAATTGCGTCATCAGAAATGATATAGGTATTGGTGCTGAGAATATTATTTAACTCATCGAGCTCTGTAATTCCATTTAATTTATCAATATGAATATCAAAATCATTCAACCCAATTCCATTGAGCACATCCGTTGCAAATGGAATTCTCAAAGTATCCCTGAAATAGGTTGCATGAAATACCTGCAGAAATGTTTCTTCAATTCCTGTTGGCTTGGTTCTTTTTACTTCAACGAAATAGGAAGAGTCGATCGCCCTGCCCAGGTTGGTGACAATAATATTTAAATAAAATGTATCCACGCCCGCAGAAATAATATCTGGTTCGAAATACACATATTGCGGTTCGATCGCATAATCGGGCAAATCGTGCGTATTGAGTTTAAGTGATGGATCGCCCTGCAATGTGGTATGCTCAAGCGTAAGCTGATCATAAATATTTAGTGTGGGCCACATTGTATCGGATGTGGCTTTGATAACATCACCCAGGCCTTTATGATATTGCAACGAAGCCAATTCCTTATAAAACCATGTAGCATAGGTATGCAAACTTGAAGCAAGAGAAAAATTTGATGCTGCAATAAAAGCAATTGCACCTTTGTTCTCTGAAAAAATATAGCGTTCACCCAATGTTATGCTCTCACCATGAATAGCTGATGTATTACAACCGTTTCCGTAAACAGTGAAATATTTCCCTTCATTGCTGAATTCTTCGGGTTCGCCAATATTGTAATCAAAACTACCTGTTGATGAATGGCCGAAAAAAGTGATCAGTGAAACGCCGTTATTCACCAATGAATCGATATATTCTGATTCGCTGTAAAAAATCGGATCGGTACTTAATTTATTAAATGGCGTTACATTGCCTCCATATAAAGTGTCTTCTATCGTATATGCATATTGGGTTAAAAAGCTATTGAAAAGCGATTGTTCATAAGGCGTTAAGCCTCCGGCAAAATGCAAAACATTTTTCATCCACGCTTTATTCTCTATAGTTTGCATATGATCGGCCTGTGCCGCTTCATATTCAATTACCTTGTCAAGATATGACTTGATATCATTTCCTGTTCTCGCCGAAATTCTACCGATCGGAATTTCTGGAACCACAGATCCGGGTCTTGCAGAAAGTAAATTATCTGCACCGGGGTGGCCAAAAGTGGGCACAAGGTCGGCGGCATATTCAGGAGTTGCATAAGCACGGGTAACATCATAAGAATAAGATTTCCCTATTAAAAAAACATAATCTGGCCTTGACGCGAAATTGTCGGCAGCATATAATATAAAATTCCTGATGGCCAACGGATGTTTTTTCAATCCATAATAAAACTGATCATAAAGCTGATCTATATCAATCACTTTTGTATTGTGTAATCCCCCCTCCAATGAGTTTCTATAATTTTTATATTCATCTACCCAGTTTATTCCTGTGCCGTCATCAAATAGATCTTTGTGTGAAATCAGCAAAAAATTTCCCTGGTTTACAATTTCACTATAATCAATAAAACTAACCGGTGTCATGGATGTAATATTTAATATATCCGATGGGTCCTGGCTCGACATAAAAAATTTATGATCATCAGTGGAATAGGGAATATGAAATTTGGAAATATCTGTTTCTACAATTGCAACAATCCTTTTATATGAATTGAGGTCATATAATATTGGTGACGTTGCTTTTTCATCAAAGTCGGTGAATTCTAGATAGGTTGTTGGATCTGCAGTGATTGGCAGGTCTAATTGAATTTTAGAAGCGTTGTCAAAATCAAATGTATGCGGATAGGTGATATCAGCAAAGGAATAGCGCTGATAGTCGGTAGAAAGTGGACCTGAAATAAAAGTGAGGAGATTATTATCTACAAGGTTCGTGATATCAAAATTATATCGCAGCACTTTATAATTTGAAAATGTGCTGTCGACCAGGTTCAGGCCATTGAAGTCAATTACCACGTGGTGGCTCGAAAGATTTACACCCATTGCAGTTGTTTTCAATGTTGGTGTAAATGATGGCCCTGTATAAATATTCGGAGTGCCGATAGAAATATTAAAAGTAGACAGACTGAATTTATAGCTTGCATAACCTTCACCATCTTCATATTTTGAACTCAGTACATCGAGATGTGGTGGCCCTCCATTAAAATACCCCGAGCCATACGGCGATCCATACACAACGAGTGAATGGTAAATATTGTATGGTTGTGCAGCAGGTGCTCCGGCAAGGTCATTGGTGACATTAAAAATTCTGTTATTCGTAATTAAATTATTCCATGTTAAAAAATAGGTCGCTGTATCGGTTATTATGCTGGTGTAAGTATGCAATTGCCATTGGGCAGAATCAAACAACGGCGTATCAGTGCTGCCATCATTTTGTTCTCCAAAAAATTCAATGAAATCGGCAGCATTAAAAACACCATCAGCTTCACCGCTGATATAAATATATTGTTCGGTCCCTTTGTTGAAGATCTGAAAATTGCGAGGGTCAATTGTTGCAAGCGAAACACCTATTCCGCTCAATGCATTATCTAATGTGGTATAGTCAATTCTGTAAATACCATCCTGTGAAACATTGAACTTAAGGTATTCCTGATCGTAATTTATCCATTCGTTACCATATGGCTGACCGAATGAAAAGGTAAAAGAAATTATGCAACACAGTACAGGTAAAATTCTTTTCATGCAAATTATTTAATTTTTACCATCGGTTTGTTTATTCAGTTACAGGAACCGGTTTTTCGCTTTTATTAATATCGAACATCAGACTAAATACGTGTGAATACAGTACTTCCGATTGTTTGCCAATATTTGTATAAGCATAATCCAATTGAACAGGTCCGATCAGAATTCCCAATCCTAAGTTTGGCTGCATTGTCCAGGCTTCTTCATAGAGATCGTCGGGAATATATCGCTGCACATTGCCTACACCGCCCCTCAGGAAAATGAATTTTTTATAATCGGCTTCAAGTCCAATATGCGGATCTACACTTAATGGATCTGCACTGATAAGCACATTTCTTCTCCCATCTGTAGTAATATCTGTATTTATCTCAGTTAACAGCCCGAAATTTTCTCCCAGTTTAAACTGGTATGCTGCACCCAGGATCAGTTTGGGTGTAGTTATTTCCAGTGAATTCTCAGGAACTGCATTTCCTGTAGCCAGCAGCACATTCTTTTCTTCTTCGGTAAAAGAAAAACTCCATGCATTAAAGGTGGATGTGATGTCGCGGAAGGTGGCGCCGAATTTCCAATTCTTGATATCCAGTTGTGCACCGCCATCAAGCCCAAAACCCCAGGCTGTGGCAAAACTGCCTGCATTGCGATGCACGATTTTTACATTTCCGCCAATGCGCAGTTCTTTCCATTTAAGCTTTGTAGCATAGCTGCCCAAAAATGCATAGTCGGCAACAGAGAACGAAGTGATATTGTCGTAATTGATGCTGCCATCCGGTTCGATAAGGAACAAAGTATTTGGAATGTCGTCAACAGCAAAACGGATAAGTGAAATGCCCACAGCAGCATTTTTTTCCCGCAGGGGAATTGCAATGGAACCGTACTCATACTTTGCTATCCCTGCAAAATATTCCGAATGCATGATCCCCAGCTGAATATCAGGTTTAATTAAGGTAAGAGAAGCAGGGTTCCAGTAACCGCCGGTAACATCACTCACCGAAGCACAAACTGAATTGCTCATGCCAAGGGCACGGGAAGAAACACCAATTGACAGGAACTCATTGCTGTATTTGGGTGCAGAACTTTGTCCAAAGCCTTGCAACACGCTCAGCACGATTGCGATTGTTGGTGTAAAATACTTCATGGCAGATCTAGGAATCTGTCGGAAATTTAGGGAATTTTTGGGGAAGAATGATATTTTCAATGTCATGAATTGTTAATGTGAATTGGCTTTTATCCTCATTTTGAAAGGGTGGATTGCCAAGCCGTTGGTTAATGCTGTTAATAAGCTCACCTAAACGGCTGTCATCTGTATAATCGTATACAAATTTTATCGTTCGGAAACGGTTAAAAAATTGCGCCGGTTTTGAGGGATCTGAAGCGCCTGTATTGTCGCGGATGAACTGGTTTATAAATGAAAGGTCCACTTTATCCAAAAGGAAATACATCAAATCGCAACTCCATTTTTCCTGGATAAGTAATTTGCGGTCGAGCATGAGTTCAAGAAAAACATGGCTCACGGCATAGAGCCGTTTATCAAAACATTTAAAATCCCGCTTTTTAATTTCAAGGGATATTTCTGCTGTATTTTTTTGAAAGAACTGAGATCCGTGAAAATATTCATCCACGGCATAATGCCTTTTAACTCCGTTTATTAAAGAATTAATTTGAGGTAACCTGCTATCCGCTAATTTATTGGGGTGCAACTTCACTAATTCGCCACTGCGCCCGCTGTAATTGGATAAAATATCCGGCAATATCACCCCTGCTGCAAAGTAAGGATCTTCACAAGGTGTTTCATTATAAAAATGCGATAAAAAATTCACGCCGTTATTTTGATTTTGTTCACGAGGAAAGATAGGGTACTTAGAGCAGTGGGCAAAAAATATCAAGCGTGAAAAAATTCGAAAAATTGATAGGGGTAGAAAAAGATTCGAAGGGAGAAGATTCGAAGAGTTGAAGGTTAAGGACCTAAGAATATAAGGGTAGAAGTCCTTCGAATCTTCAATTCTTCAAATCCCTGCCAGCCGCAGGCGGGTTCGACTCTTTATTTTAATCTTTCATGCCATCAAACCATGCACGGGCAAAAATAAAACAAGGCTGTGCACAATCGGTATGATTGGATGTTGATGATGGCTGATATAGTGAAGTGGATGTAGAACCGTTGGCAATAAAAAAATCCTGCGCATTTAATGCATTCTGATAATTCACTAATTCGTCGGCGGTGCAATAATACATGATCATTGGCATGTTAGGTTGCCATCCTGTAAGATCATTATCCTTTAAAGCAATTCTGAACGGGTTGGTTTCAATATTCAATAAAAAATCATCCAGCACTTCAGGTTTAATAATAAGTTTAGGGACTGATGGCATTTCAAGATCTATTTCCCATCCGTCGTATGTTCCGTCGAACAACGGAGGTAGAACGGTATCATATGGAGGAATTAAAAAGTCAGATGGTGAATCGTACATTTTATACACGTCGTTGTAAGCAAACATTAAATAAGGAAGATAAAAAGGAGCGCCATAAGGTTCATCACTCAAAACAAAATCCGTTTGTGCGCCGCTAATGTCGTAAGGTCCACTCATTGGAGCGCATGCGGTAACATCAAATTCATCTTTATGGTATAATTGAATTTCACGTGCCGTTGCCATCGCCGCATGCCCACCCTGTGAATATCCGAAAATAAATAGCTGGTCATTTAATAAAACATTTTTTTCTTCGCATAAAGTTTTTGTTGCACGCAAAAGATCAACGGTTGCTGTTGCTTCTGTTTTAGCATGGCAATATAAATGTCGTCCAGGCGAATCACCCATGCCGAGATAATCAGGTAAACTCATTACATAACCTGCACAGGCATATGCAATACCTATTAAAATTTCACCGCTTTCGTAGGAAGGAACATCATATCTTTTCGTAACAGTACCATGGTCATACACTGTTAACGGAAATGGCGTTGTGGTATTAACCGGAATTACAACGGCACCGGTGGCATAAGTTTCAATTCCAGCAGCATTAATTGTTTTATATGTTACACGATATATTTCAATCGGATAATCATTTGGGTAAGTGAGTAGTCCGGGATCATAGGCTGCCATGGCAGAATCAGATTGTTCAATGGTATATGCATGCAACAGTTCATAAGATATTATTTCCCCCCGGAAGCTGTCGTCGAATTCTGTTTGTAACAAATCGTGCCTGCACGATGAATAAAGTATGAGCAGCAAGGCAGAAAACAAAATAAATCGGGTGTTTGGCAACGGGTGGTGCATGCACTATAATTTTATTGGTTAAAGGTAAAAGAATTAAAATACTTTGCACGAATTGATTTACCGACTAAATTGCAGTTGAAACTCCCCTCACCCGACATGCTGACGTTCAGCGCCTTGTTAATCAGCCAAACTGTCCCCTTTTTTCTGCTTTAAAAAGGCCGTACGTTTTTTGACATTAATAAAAACAAATATTAAAAGGATATCATGAATTTGCAGAATTTCACTATCAAGTCGCAGGAAGTGATCCAGCAGGCGCAGCAGTTTGCCATACAGATGGATCATCAGCAGATTAGGAATGAACATATATTAAAGGCGCTGCTCAGTGGCGACGAAGAAGTGGTGGGTTATTTATTGAAGAAGCTGAATGTGAACGTAAATTATATTCAGCAAAAAATAGATGAGCAATTAAATAAGTTGCCTAAGGTTTCGGGTGGCGAACATTATTTATCAAAAGAGGCAAATGTTGCGATTGCCAAATCACAGAATTACTTAAAAGAATTTAACGACGAATTTGTTTCTGTAGAACATTTATTATTGGGTATCCTTGCGAGCAACGATGATACAAGTAAATTATTAAAATCGCAGGGAGTAACAGAAAAAGATCTTAAGGCGGCTATTAAAGAATTGCGTGGCGGAAATTCCGTGAATTCGCAAACGGCAGAAAACCAGATCAAAGCTTTAAATAAATTTGCTATCAATTTAAATGAACGGGCAAAATCAGGAAAGCTCGATCCTGTTATTGGCAGGGATGAAGAAATAAGACGTGTGCTCCATATTTTATCGAGGAGGACAAAAAATAATCCCATACTGGTTGGTGATCCCGGTGTTGGAAAAACAGCAATTGCTGAAGGCATTGCACATCGGATTGTAAATGGCGACGTTCCTGAAAATTTAAAATCAAAAGTGATCTATTCGCTTGATATGGGAGCACTTATTGCCGGTGCAAAATACAAAGGTGAATTTGAAGAGCGATTAAAAGGCGTAGTGAATGAAGTAATTAAAAGTGAAGGGCAATTCATTTTGTTTATTGATGAAATTCATACATTGGTTGGAGCAGGAGCAAGCGAAGGTGCAATGGATGCCGCAAATATTTTAAAACCTGCATTGGCCCGTGGCGAACTGAGAGCAGTTGGTGCAACAACACTCGGCGAATATCAAAAATATTTTGAAAAAGATAAAGCACTTGAGCGCCGCTTTCAAATGGTGCTGGTGGATGAGCCGAATCTTGAAGATGCCATTTCCATTTTACGCGGATTGAAGGAGCGTTATGAAAGTTATCATAAAGTGCAGATAAGAGATGAAGCGATTATTGCTGCCGTTGAATTAAGTCACCGCTATATTTCCGATCGCAAATTACCTGATAAAGCAATTGATCTTATTGACGAAGCTGCAGCAAAACTGCGACTGGAAATGAATTCGGTTCCTGAAGAACTCGATGAAATTGAAAGAAGGATCCGCCAGCTCGAAATTGAACGGGAAGCAATTAAACGCGAAAAGGATGAAAAAAAATTAGAAGAGCTGAATGAAGTGATCGCAGAATTAACCGAAGAAAGAAACACCATTAAAGCTAAATGGCAAAAAGAAAAAGAAATTGTTGACAAACTCCAGCAGAAAAAAGGCGACATTGAACAATTAAAATTACAGGCCGAGCAATTTGAACGCGAAGGCGATTATGGTAAAGTGGCTGAATTGCGATACGGAAAGATAAAAGCTGCAGAAAATGAACTCGCAGAACTCGAAAAAGAATTAAAAACGCTGGATGCCACTCATCGCTTAATGAAAGAAGAAGTGGATGCAGAAGACATTGCTGAAATTGTTGCAAAATGGACAGGAATTCCTGTTACAAAAATGCTGGAAAGCGAGCGCAATAAATTATTAAAACTCGAAGAGGAATTGCATAAGCGTGTGGTGGGACAGGATGAGGCAATCGTTGCAGTTGCCGATGCAATAAGAAGAAGCAGGGCAGGTTTGCATGATCCCAAAAAACCAATTGGTTCATTTATTTTTCTCGGAACAACAGGTGTTGGAAAAACAGAGCTCGCAAAAGCAATCTCCGATTATTTATTTAATGATGAACATGCGATGACCCGCATCGACATGAGTGAATACCAGGAGCGCCATAGTGTAAGCAGGTTGATCGGTGCGCCTCCGGGTTATGTGGGTTACGATGAAGGCGGACAATTAACCGAAGCAGTTCGCAGAAAACCATATTCAGTTATTTTACTGGATGAAATTGAAAAAGCACATCCCGATGTATTCAATATTTTATTGCAGGTGCTCGATGACGGAAGGTTGACAGATAATAAAGGAAGGACTGTCGATTTTAAAAATACCATCATTGTAATGACGAGCAATATCGGTTCGCATATTATACAGGAAAGATTTGATGGTGTTACCGAAGATAATTTACTGGCAGTAACCGAAACAACAAAAATTGAAGTGATGGAGATGCTGCGCAAAACCATTCGCCCCGAATTTCTAAACCGCATCGATGAGATCATCATGTTCAAGCCTTTAATGCGCAACGAAATAAAAGGCATCGTTGAGATACAATTAAAAGGATTAAAAAACATGCTCGCCGAAAGAAATATCAAAATAGAATTCAGCGAAGCAGTTATCGACTGGCTTGCGGAAGAAGGTTTTGATCCACAATTCGGTGCACGTCCGCTAAAAAGGGTAATTCAAAAAGAGATCGTAAACGAATTATCGAAAAAGATACTTGCAGGTGAAGTGGATAATGAGCATACTATTATGGTGGATCAGTTTGATGGTGAGGTGGTGTTTGGGAATGGGTGATAATCTTGAGGCCTTATCGGGCGGTGTTCTCACCACAACTGTTCGGAAGAAATTCTTAATCTCTATTGATCCCCAACCCCAAACCCCTGGGAGGGGCTTTAGACACTGCATTTACCGGTGATTTCCTACAATTTGAAACATATCACTTTATTAAGAAGATCCACTAGATTTTCAAATCAAAGTTTTTAAAAAAAATATATTGACCTATGATATTATTAGAAGAAATAAACTCGCTCAATCCTTTATTA
>JBIOHA010000003.1:0-32098 GCA_044448625.1 Chitinophagales bacterium
AATTCATGTTATTACGATGGAAATAATATTTTAGGCGGAGATTATAGCCTTGGATATATCCTGGGCGATGAAGGAAGCGGCAGCTATTTCGGCAAACGATTGCTGCGTGATTATTTTTATAGTTTATTACCGGAAGATCTGCACAATAAATTTGCAAAACAATATGCGATCTCCAGAACTGAATTAATTGAACGGATTTATAAACAGGATTTTCCCAATGAATATCTTGCATCGTATCTCCCGTTCTTTAAAGAAAATGCGAGCCATCCTTATTGTTCCTATTTTATTAATTTCGGTTTCGAAGAATTTATAAGGATATATATTTATAGGTTTCCGAATTTCAAAGTTGTTGATATATGGTTTGTGGGCTCTGTCGCCTTTCACTTTCAGGAGCAACTATTAAAAGCATGTAAGGAAACAGATATACATGTTGCTGGCATCATTCAGTCTCCTATATCCCAACTTGCCAATTATCACTATATTAGAAAATAATTATGTCTCTTCCTGTAAGCATACCAAAAATTAATTTCAGAACAACTTCTGCATATCATCAGTTGAAATCGTTATTTGATAAAACTAAAGGTGATCATTTGCGTGATATGTTTGCCAATGACCATAAGCGTTTTGATAAGTTCTCCATCTGCTTTGAGGAATTTCTTTTTGATTATTCGAAAAACAGGATAAATGCCGGAATAATTGATGAACTGATACAATTAGCTGAGCAGGTAAATTTAAAAGATGCTATAGAGCAGATGTTTACTGGCGCCAGGATCAATGAAACTGAAAACCGAGCAGTACTCCATACCGCTTTGAGAAATTTTTCCGGAAAATCAATTGAGCTTGATGGAAAAGATATTATGCCCGGGATAATTGCGGTAAGAAATAAAATGAAACAGTTTTCTGAGCATATAATTTCTGGAAAATTAAAAGGGTATGCCGGGAAACAATTTACCGATGTTGTGAATATTGGAATCGGGGGTTCCGACCTTGGCCCGTACATGGTATGTGAAGCATTGAAATTTTATAAAATAAAACACCTCAATGTGCATTTTGTTTCCAATGTTGATGGAACTCAGATCACAGAAACATTAAAAAACCTCGATCCGGAAACGACATTATTTTTAATTGCTTCAAAAACATTTACCACCCAGGAGACTATGGCTAATGCACGGCATGCAAGAAAATGGTTTCTTGATAATGCCCGCGATGAAAAATTAGTCGCAAAACATTTTATTGCTTTATCTACAGCTGAACAAGAAGTTGTAAAATTTGGCATCAGCATCGAAAATATGTTTGAATTCTGGGATTGGGTAGGGGGGCGATATAGTTTATGGAGCGCCATCGGTTTATCTGTTTGCCTTGCGGTTGGGTATGAAAATTTTGAAAAATTGTTAGAGGGTGCTTATGCTGCCGATATTCATTTTAGAAATACCGGATTTGGAAATAATATCCCGGTTCTTATGGCATTGATCGGTTTCTGGAATATTGAATTCTTTGGATTTAATGCGCATGCAATAATACCCTATGATCAATATCTCCATCGCTTCGCAGCTTATTTACAACAAACCGATATGGAGAGCAATGGAAAAAGTGTCGACCGGAATGGAAATAATATCGATTATTCCACCGGCCCCGTTATTTGGGGTGAACCCGGTACGAACGGACAGCATGCATTTTTTCAGCTACTGCACCAGGGCACGGAAATTATACCGGCCGATTTTATTGCTGCGGCAAATTCATTAAACCCGGTTGATGATCAGCATGAAATTTTAATGTCTAACTTCCTTGCGCAAACAGAAGCATTGATGAATGGAAAAACTGAAGAGGAAGTACGTATAGAATTAAGGGCGAAGGGCATGAGCGATGAAGAAATAAAATTACATTCTCCTTTCAGGGTTTTCGACGGCAACCGGCCAACAAATACATTCCTTATTAAAATGCTGACCCCTTATAATTTAGGAACATTGATTGCATTTTATGAACATAAAATATTTGTTCAGGGTGTTTTGTGGAATATCAATAGTTTCGATCAATGGGGCGTTGAGCTCGGGAAAAAACTTGCCGCAACCATTTTACCTGAATTAAACAGCGATGCGGAAATTAAAACCCACGATGTTTCAACAAACGGATTGATGAACTGGATCAAGAAAATGAGGGCAGATTAAATTAAAAGATTGCACCCCCTGATATCTGAATTATCAAGTCGCCCAATTACCTCAAACGAATTATCTGCATTTATTCTTCCAAGGTCACGTGTTGCGATAAAACTGCATGAATGAATATTCACCAGGTCTATAATATTTAAACAGCCTGTTTTACCCGGGGCTAATAATTTGAATGGGTCTTCAGCATCGCGGGTGAAAACCTTTAACCAGGGCGGGCTAAAAAATAAACCGTCTTTATTGGAATATGCCTGAGACAATAACTCAGTCATTCCGTATTCTGAATGGATGGTGTTTATTCCGAAAGCACTTTTTATAATTGCATGCAATTCTTCCCGCGTGATTTCTTTCCTTCTGCCTTTCATACCACCCGTTTCCATTATTATGGTGTTTTTTAATGGCAACTGAAAATGTTCTGCGAGCTCGAGTAAAGCGAAAGATACACCAATGAGAATGGTAGGTATATTTCCTGCTTCATTCCTTTTTACGATATCAATGAGTTTTTCATATTCATTTAAATAAAAACCGCTCTGCTTATAATTACTGCGATTTATTAATTCATTGCACATCATTACCAGGGAAGAATGTTTGCGTTCAAGGTAGGAGGGAAGCAATGCCAGGTAACAATAATTTTTAATTTCACCATGAAATAATTCAAACCCCTTCACAATACTTTCAATATATAAACTGCTGTCGGAAATATAATGCAGGCTTTTTAATTCTGAAGTCGTACCGCTACTTTCAAAATAATTACCTGTATTCACATCACCAGTAATGATCTTATGCGTTCTGAAAAATTCTATGGGCAGGAACGGGATATGCTCAATTGCGGAAACTGATTGAGGAGAAATGTCTAAATATTGTAAAAATTTCCTGTAAACTGGGTTTTGTTCAACCTGGTAATTGAACAGCGCCAGGGCTTTATTGGCAAACGAATGTTTGTCTGTATTAAATATTTGCGATTTGAACTCAACAATATTTTCCATTGTTTGCCAGTTATAGAATATGTAATTTTGGAATGTAAAAGTATGATTCGTAAATACAGCTTCATAATAATTTTATTGATGTTAGCCGCTGCTTCCTGTATAAAGCCGCCAGATTACCCTATTGAGCCACGAATTGAGTTTGTAAGTATGAATTCAAACAGCTTCACAGAACTTGATGACGACAGCCTTAGTGTAGTTCTTTATTTTGAAGATGGCGATGGCGACCTGGGCAGTGAAGATAGCGTAAATATGTTTTGGGAAGACAGTAGGTTTCCCGGAAATTTTATTCCTTTTAAGATACCCTTCCTCGAAATATCGGGTAACAGCAAAGCAATTTCTGGAACCATTACCACATATTATCCCATTACTTTCTGCAGCTCAGATACTGTTGTGGTTGATACTTTTTATTATAGGATTTTTATTGTCGACAGGGCAGGGCATGTGAGTAACACAGATTCCACTGATGCAATTTATTTGCACTGCAATTGATTTATTTTATTCCTCATCAAGCCAGTGCACCCCTTTTATTAATAACTCCAAAGTAATTTCTTCTTTACTTCCTTTTAAGGGTTTAAAATTATATACCCAGCTTGCTTCAGGTGGTAAGCTCATTAAAACCGATTCTGTTCTTCCATCAGTATCCAGTCCGAATTTTGTTCCTTTATCATAAACAAGGTTGAATTCAACATAACGCCCTCTCCGCAGCAATTGGAATTTCTTTTCTTTTTTTCCGTAATGAATATCTTTTTTTTCCTGCATAAATCTGGTATACAGGGGTGCAAAAAGATTTCCCGCCTCCTTTACAAATTCAAACCGATTTGATAATGAAATTTCATCTGTTGCCGACAACCGGTCGAAAAAAATACCTCCTATGCCACGGGTTTCATTGCGGTGATGAATAAAAAAATAATCATCGGCCCACTTTTTAAAATCATGATAATAATTCCGGTCATGATCATCACAAACTTTTTTAAGCTGTTTATGAAAATATTTAGCCTGGATAATATCAATATAAATAGGTGTGAGGTCTATTCCGCCGCCAAACCATTTCTCACCGCTGCTCACTTCAAAATAACGCATATTCATATGAATGATGGGCACCATCGGGCTAAATGGATGCATGACAATTGAAATTCCTGAGGCAAAAAAATCATGGCCTTTTACTGATAAGGCATTTGCAATATTATTCGGTAAAATACCATGCACCTCCGAAAAATTGACCCCTCCTTTTTCAATAATATTTGCATTCTGAAGTATCCGTGTTTTGCCTCCACCACCGCCAGGTCGTTGCCATGGTTCCTCTTCAAATATTCCCTTGCCGTCGCATTTTTCAATTTCATGACAAATATCGTCCTGCAGTTTTTGAAACCACTCCGAAATTATAAATCTGTTTAATTCCTTCACGCCTTAAAGTTATTATGGATTAATTAGAAATGAGGTGAAGTAGCAAGTATCAGGTATCAAGTATGGCTGCCACTGATTTGATTCTTAGCGCACACTAAAATCAATACGCAGTTTCCTGTTTCTATTGATATGATCTTCAAAATCACAAAATGGGCCCTGGGTGTACGAAGGAAGATAAACCGCTTTAAAGCTCCCCGGTAAATTATTGTCGCCAAAAAATGATATAAGCAGAGGATATTGAATTCCCTTAATAAAAAGGGTTTGATGCACACTATGCAATGAATAAAAACTGGAAGTAATCGCCGGTTTGAAAGTTACCATTAATTCAGGGGAAGGGATAAAATTGCTCCTGGTATCGCATTTGTGATCAGAATAAATAACTGCAACCTGTGTTTTGCCCGTAGCAAAATAAAAAATCAAACTCAAAAATATGATCGAACGCATCATCTTAAAACGAATATACGTATCCCAACGCAAATATGTGTAAAGTTTCAGGGTCATTTACCTGAAATTCCTTGTCATACAGATAGGCGGCCTTGATGTCGTGATGTTTTGTAGGACTATAGCCTATTCCTCCTTCCAGCCTGTAATCATCAAACTGATGCAGGCCGGTTTCAAACGAATAAAATAATTCTCCTGAAATAAATGGGGTAAAATCCTTATTGATCTTATATTTTACCGACACCTTGTTTCTCCATGCACTTCCTTCCTGCGCATCAGGGGTAAAACTATATTGCACCTTACTTCTGAATCCGATATCCAGGTCGTTGAACCCTTCTCTTAAATTGATAGAAGCACCAACGCGGTTGATATTTTTTTCAGGCCTGATCGAAAAGCGATAATCAGCTCCAACTTTTATTTTTTTTGTTATCTTATAATCGAGGGCAACATCGGAATTCAGCTGATATAATTCCGCTACGGAGAAATTATACCTGGCTTCTTCGCTGATGTCGCAAGTGAGGTCTTCAATGATATTAAAACTTATTCCAGCATTCAACCAACCTGCGCCATCAGTAGTTTGAGCCGACAGTTGTGTGGAGAAAATAATTATCACTAAATAAAATGCGAGCAACAATTTTTTAATCATCATCGTCATCATCGGTTTCGGTTGCTTCAGCATCAGTGGAAATGGGAGATTTGAAAAAGATCTTCACCCTTGCCATATCTCTCAAAAAATCGGTGGTGAGAATTTCAAAAGAACGGATATCAAGGCCTGTTCTTTCACGCAGGTCCTGCATCATTTCTGCATGTTTTGCAGGTTTAATATTTTCTATTTTTTCATATTCAATGGTTTGCTCGCTCAATCCTTCTTTATACCATAACCGTTCTAAAAGGAAAGCAGCGGCAATTAATGAAACGTTGGTAAACAACAACTCGCTAAAACTTATCTTTTTGGTGGTGGTAAGTGAATTAATTACAGCAACTGCGATCACCAAAAACAGATAGGTCATTTCTTTCATTGGAATACTTATCGTACGATACCTTAAAATGCTGAAGATGGCGAACAAGCCGAAGGCAAAACCCATTTCCAGTTTTATTCCCGACAACAGATAACAAAGAAAAAATACAAGCATACTGAATATGTAAAAGGAGAATGCATAATTCTTATTTTTCTTATCGCTGCGATAGGTAAATTTCACCAATATGTAAACAATAATAAAGTTAAATGCCGATCTTATTATGAGGTCGTAAAGGTCAGTATCAAAGAACTTTTGGTCCAGGAACCTGTTAGATTCTGTCGCCTGCAATATTAGGTTGTACATTTTCAATCCGGTTTATTTGTAGTTTTTTGAATTTAAAATTATTTTGTTTTAAGTGATCGTACATAAAAGCAGCGCCAACACTGTACTTGCTTATCCGAACCTCAGGACAAAGATTATCACGCATGGCAATTTTGAATCGCGACCCCGATGACGAGCCATCCATCTTTAATTCGGCAATACATAAATTACTGAATATCCTTTTATGCCCAGGCACTTCCAAAACGAGATCTGTATCAATTGTTGTTCTCTCTTTTAATGAATTATTCACCAGGGTAAATCTCTTAAAATCATTTCTCAGTGTTGGCTTCAGTTCTTCAGGATCAAAAGGCGAATGTATGCGAATAAACGCTTTTGCCTCATCAGATAATTCCATTTTAAATTCCGGAATAATGATCCTCGATTTTATGGTGCGTCTTGTATTGGTTTTGAATTTGATCTCAAGGAAAGTGAGATTGCTTTCAACATATTGCCTTATCCTGATTTTGTAGCGGTTAACACGTTGATTATGATGTTGGGTATAGAAAAAAAAGTCTTCGGTATCAAAATAAATATTCCTGTAATTAAAAACCCTGTTTCCGCCAATATCAAGAACTTTATATTCCGGTTGGAGATGCTGGAGTATTGATGGCAATTTTGTCCTGTTGAAAAAATACTTGGTATCCTTCCTGTTCATGAGTTCAACACCTTCCATTTCCTTCAAAGAAATAGTGTCGTAATTACCAAGTATCTCAACTATTTTACTCATTATCTTTTTTCGATCGTAATATCATCAACAAGCAACTCCTGGTGATTGTCGGTTATTTCAGCATTTAAAAATATAGGTTCTGTAGATCCATCGCAGGTGAGGCAATCGGAATAACAATAAATTGTATACGACCCCTTGCGAAGAAACCTGAATTCATAGGTGCCGTCGTAACTTGTTTTAACTTCATCATCTACCGCAGTACCATCCCCGTAAATAATAAAAACGCTTTCATCAGGGCCGTAATAATCCTGGTATTGCGTTCCAAATTCGTTAAACCGCAAAACATAAACTTTGCCTGTAATTGTGGAGGTGCCCCCATCTCCGGGTAGGTCACTGCAACCGGTAAGGACAAGGGTGATTATCGTAAAAAAAGCAATACAGCATCTGATGATGTTGAAGGATTTCGCCATATTAAATTTAATTTAAGCAACTGTGTCAAAAATGTTAAGCCTGTAAAATTAAAGTCTTTTATAGATATCCCGACATCCTGCCCTATCTTATCATCAACATCCTTCCGTTTATTGTAGCAGTGTTCGGATAGCGTATACATGGCTATGTTTTTGTTATGCAAGGGAAGGTTTAATTCTGAATAAATCGTGAGGAAAGCAGACCAACACCCAATACACTTAGGAAAACCGGTTTTAAAGTTGGCACAATTGTGTTAATTGAGGTTAAAGGAAAAGGAAATAAGGCTTAATTCAGTTTATACTTGCATTAAATTCTAATAATGAATAGATCCATCTTTCCACTGCTAATTGGAGTTTTGCTGGCGAATTGTCTGGAAGCCCAACTCTTCGACAAGCGGGAAGAATTTTCCCGTAAAGACAGCCTGCGTGGTGTTTTGAATGCAGAGAGAAGTTGTTATGACGTGACCTATTACGATCTTCAATTGAAAGTAGATATTGCCGCCCAGCAAATTATGGGTTCAAATACCATCTATTATACAGTTGCTCAGGAATTTAATACACTTCAGATTGACCTTTTTTCCAACTTGACTATCACGTCTATTAGCAGTAGCGACGAGCCACTTCATTTTGAAAGAGAATTTGATGCAGTATTTGTCCATTTCCCACAAATGCAAAAAATAGGGACCATGGGCAGCATTAAAGTTGAATATTATGGAAATCCCCGGATCGCGAAAAATCCACCCTGGGATGGTGGATTTACTTTCACAAAAGATGGTCTTGGAAATCCATGGGTGGCAGTTTCATGCGAGGGATTGGGTGCCAGCGTATGGTGGCCAAACAAAGATCATTTGAGTGATGAACCGGATAGTATGCTTATCAGGGCGATAGTACCTGATTCACTGGTATGCATCGCCAACGGCAATTTTAGAGTGGAAAAAAAGACTGAACCGGGATGGAAAGAATATGATTGGTTTGTCAGTTATCCGATCAACAATTATAACGTTTCTTTAAACATCGGAAAGTATTCTCACTTCAGCGACATGTATAAAAATGCTGATGGAGCAAAATTGGTTATCGATTATTATGTTTTGCCTTATAATCTCGAAAAGGCAAAACAGCAATTTCTGCAAGTAAAACCCATGATCGCATGCTATGAAAATTATATGGGCAAATATCCCTTTTACAAAGATGGTTATGCGCTGGTAGAAACACCATATTTAGGAATGGAACACCAGGGTGCTATCGCTTATGGAAATAAATATAGAACAGGGTATTTGGGCGGAGATTATTCGGGGATTGACCTGGATTTTGATTACATCATCATTCATGAGTCGGCGCACGAGTGGTGGGGAAACAATGTAAGCGTAAAAGATATCGCAGACCTGTGGATACACGAAGGATTCGGCACCTACAGTGAAACGATCTATGTTGAATGTTTATTCGGTTATGATAAAGCGATGGATTATATCTATGCGATGCATTCAAACATCCTGAATGATAAACCAATAATTGGTAATTATGATGTAAATGATGAAGGCAGTAGCGATATGTATCAAAAAGGTGCATTGCTGCTCAATACGTTGCGCACTTTAACCGATAATGATGAAACATGGTGGAGCATCATCAGGGGCATTCAAAAAGATTTTGCTTTGCAAACGGTTACTACCGGCCAGATAGAAAAATATATAAGTGCGAAAGCAGGTAAGGATTTTAGTAAAGAATTTGATCAGTATCTCCGTCATAAAAAAATTCCTGTATTGGAATATAGCGTGAAGAATACCGATAAAGGAATTGAATTTACCTATCGCTGGGTTGCCGATGTAGAAGGTTTCAATATGCCCATTCGCTATGCCGATATTAATGGAAACTGGATCTGGTTTACTCCAACCCGGGATTTTCAAACCATTGCCATCCCCGGACTTATTGATAGTGGTTTTAAACTGGATAAAAAGCATTTCTACTTTGAAGAAAAAAAATCTAAAAGTTAAGTAGTGCTTGTTTTTTCAATATTGAAATAACTCCGACGAATCTTCTCAAATGCAGTTTTAGGATCTCATCAGAATTGTCAAATAATTGAAAATCAGTGCGCTGATGATTTTTACTTTCCTGGGTTTTTTTATATATTTACCATTCTTACTTAAATCTGTCGGTATGCTGGAACAATTAATCTTGATGGCTCAGGAGAGGTTGGGTGGAATTTCACGCGACATACCTGAATTGAATGATCTGGATAGTACGCAGGTTACTGATGTTACTTCCCAGACTTTGATCAACACCATAATGCAGCAGGCTAAAAAAGGAAATGTTTTGTCGCTGCGGGAAATGTTATCAGGCATTGATACACCTGCCGATCATAAAGTAATAGAACGCTTAAAGGATCCCATCATGAACCAGCTGCAAAGCAGGCTTAATATCTCGGGTGAAAGTGCAAAACAACTGGCGGTTATTGCATTGCCAATTATTATGAATATGCTAAATCATAAAGTGCAAAACGCAAAAACAGGTGGTTTCAATATTCATGAGGAGATGAATACATTAAATACAAGTGGTGGCGGGTTATTGAAAAACATTGTCAATTTATTCGGAGCCAATAATCAGAACTCGCGAACGATCAATACCATTTTGCAAAATCTCATTCATTAAACCCGAAAGAACAATACACCGGGTATCAATTCATTTTTTCGAGGGTTGATGCGATCTTATCTGTCATTTCTTCTTTTATATCAAGGTGAGTTACAAAACGAATCCAATTATCGCCAATGGCAAAGGCGAGAATATTTTGCTTTGCCAGGTGATCGATAAAGCTAATATCATTGATATTGTCGTGCAGTTTAAAAATGATAATGTTGGTTTCCACCGACAGGATATCGCTTATGAAATTGGTTTGTAGTAATTGCTGTTCAATAAATTTTGCCATCTGATGATCGGATCTCAACCGTTCAATATTATTTTCCAATGCATAAATGCATGCAGCGGCAATAATACCACCCTGGCGCATACCTCCGCCAAAAACTTTTCTCACTCTTCTTGCTTTATCGAGAAATTCTTTTTTTCCTGTAAGCACTGAACCTACAGGGCAACCCAGGCCTTTTGAAAAACAAAGTGTGATCGTATCGAAAATATTACCATAAACTGCCGGGTCCTGTTTTTCTTCAACAATTGCGTTAAATATCCTCGAACCATCAAGATGTAATTTTAATTGATACTTATCGCAGGTCTTTTTGATCTTCTGCATTTCAACTATCGGAAATATTTTTCCACCTCCGCGGTTTACCGTATTTTCCAGTGAAACCAATTTTGTAATTGTTTTGTGAACGTCAACAGGGTTTATGTTTTTGATAATATCATCAGAAGTAAATACGCCCCGCTCACCTGTGAGATATCTAATACTGCACCCGGAATTAAATGCATATCCCCCAACTTCATAATTATAAATATGCGAGTAGCGGTCGCAGATAATTTCGTCTAATGGTTGTGTAAGTATTTTTAATGCGATTTGATTCGACATGGTGGCAGTGGGAGTGAACATTGCAGCTTCTGTTCCAAACATTTTCTGAATTCGATTTTCCAGATCGAGAATAGAAGTATCTTCTCCAAAAACATCGTCGCCCACTTCGGCCTTCATCATATATTCACGCATCGCCTGTGAAGGTTTCGTTACTGTGTCGCTGCGCAGATCAATGATCATAATTTATTTTGGATTTGATCAATAAGCAAAGTAAATAATTCCGGCTTTAAAATTCCGGGAAAAATAAACCCAAACAAGGCGCCATAGAAATGTGCATCGTGGTTAACATTGTCTTTTCCCGCCTTCCCCATATATGCAGAATAGATAAGGTACAATACTCCGAAAACGATAGGAGGCATTGGAATGGGTATCAACATTAACGATATGGCACCTGTAAACGGACCGATTAGAATAACTGCAAATAAAACTGCTGCAACAGCACCGCTGGCCCCCAACCCGCGATAAGTTGGATCATGCCGGTGTTTAAAATATGAAGGTATATCTGAAACAACCATACCCAAGAGATAAATAGCAATATAAACAAGCTTCGCAGATGAGCCGAAAAAGGCAGGCAAATATATTTTTTCCAATGTTTCTCCAAACATATATAAAACGAACATGTTCACAGCGAGATGTAAAAAATCAGCATGAATAAATCCACTGGTAATAAACCGGAACCATTCATTCCGTTCGCGGATAGCATATGGATAAAATAAAGCTGTACCCCGAATAGCCGGGTTGCCAAACGCCAAAATTGATGTTATGGCTGTAAGAATGATTATGAGTAATGTAACAGAAAATCCTTCCATCAATGGTGGTATGGTTCGTTTTTAATAATTGTAAATGCACGGTAAAGCTGCTCAAGAAAAATCACTCGCACAAGTTGATGGGGAAAGGTCATTTTAGAAAGACTCATCTTTTCATTTGCAAGGGCTTGTATCTCCTCACTAAATCCATGGGCGCCACCAAGTATAAAAATGACATGTTTTTTATTTTCCACCTGTTTTTGTAAAAGGAATTTTGCGAATGCCGGAGAAGTAAACTCTTTTCCTTTTTCATCCAATAAAATAATATGGTCACCCTTATTAAGGTATTTTTTGAGTAATGCACCTTCTTTCGTTTTCATCACAACAGGTGGCAATGATTTAACATCCTGCGTTTCAATCCAGTTGAAGGAACAATAATTGTTCAACCGGCTAACGTATTTCCGGCAATTCTCTGCAATAGCTTTATCACTGGTTTTACCTGTGCTGAGAAAAGTGATGTTCATTTTTACCAAAGATAATAGTTCAATCCGGTGAGCATTTTTATTCATTTCTAATCATCTACCCTAAATATGGTATTCGGCCTATAATTTAGAATTAATCTAAATTGAGTAAATATATTTGCGGCTTAAATTCAGATAAATGAAAAATACAAGGATAAATATAATTTGCACAAGCCTCATAGGGCTGCTTTTTACAACTAATGTTTTCGCGGGTGACCGTGATTTTACTTATACCTATCAGAGTACGGTACTCGACAAGGGACATAGAGAGCTGGAGCTCTGGTTTACCTATCTCGATGGCAACAGTTCAGAATTTTATAATGCATTAAATCATCGTGCTGAATTTGAGATAGGCCTCGGCAAGCATTTTCAAACCGCCTTTTATCTTAATCTCGGGTATTCAGCAATGTTGACCGAAAGGATAACCGGTATTGATATGGAATCAGGAGAATCGCTTACGGAGTCGTTTATAGCAAAAGATTTTTCTATGAGCTTTTCCAATGAATGGAAATGGCAGTTGTCTGATCCTGTGGCAAATGGAATTGGTTCTGCGTTATACGGAGAATTTACAGTGGCACCTGAAGAATTTGAGATTGAAGGCAAATTGATACTGGATAAAAAGTTCGGGAATTTCGTTACTGCCTTAAACCTTGTAGGTGAGATTGAATTTGAAGCAGAGCTGGAAGAAGAAATTACAGCATCGGGTGATGTTGAAACCGAATTGGAATGGGAAAAGGAAACCGTTGCAGAAATTATTTACGGATTGAGTTACCAGTTTTCTCCCCATTTTTCTGTCGGCCTGGAATTAAAAAATGAAAATGCATTTGAAGAAGATGAAATTGAATCAACGTTTTCTGCGGGTCCGGCAATTTCATATAAAGGAGAAAATTGGTGGTTTGCATTTACCGCTATGCCTGAAATAAAAAGCTCAGGCGAAGCATCCGGAAATGCGCCGTTTGAATCGAGGTTAATTTTTTCTTATCATTTTTAATGTTAGGTAAATATCTTTCATATATCTATTGCGTCCTGTTTGCGGTTTTTATTACCTCATGCGGGACGCAATTATATATTCCCGGTGAATCTGAAGAAATATATATTCAGCAGCAGCAATCGAAATTTACAGTCGAAGATTTGCGGCAGGGGAGAACCCTTTACGTAAATGCTTGCGCCGGTTGTCATTATCTTCATTACCCGGATGAGTTTACAATTGCTGAATGGAATAGAATTTATCCTGAAATGAAAACCCGTGTTTATCTTGAAACTAATGCTTTGGATCAGATCTACTTTTATTTGATAACGGGAGCGAAGGATGCTCAACTAAACAGCCAGTGAAAGAACCGCCGGTGGTGAGAAGAAACTATTTGCAGATTATTGAGCTCATCTGATCTCGAGAAAAAAATTATCCAGCAACTACTTCAGCTACGCTTTTTGCGATTGCATTAATAATTGCAGCATTTTTTTCCTGCCAGTTTTTTGGTGCGTGTACATAAAAAGTAAAACGTGTTTTTGGCGTATCGTAATAATAATATACGTCGCCCGACTGGTGGCAGATTATTCCCGGATAGCCGTTAGAAAAAACAAAACGGTCTTTGGTTTCGCAAGCTTTTAATTCCATTTCAGCCATCAACTCATTGCCCTGAATATTTTCACCATATACACGAAGATCAACTCCTTTTTCTCCGGTTTCGATCATGTATCCATCACCGTTATTACTTTTATCAACCGCTTTCCAGTTATCAGGAATTTCAAATGAAAAACTATATCGCTCGCTGATTATCTTTTTGTTTCCAGGTGTTTTTGCATCCTTGTAATTTGCCTCAGTGGATTCATCATCAATTATCTCCTGAACAGACTTTTCATCCTTTTGAAATATTGTTGTAGTGGTGTCGGTGGTTTCTTCATCAGGGTTTGCAGATTTATTATTGCATGATGAAACGAGGAACCCAGCAACAATGACAATTATTAATTTGATACGGACCATTTTAATTAATTAAAGGAAATTAAACATGCGTTTCCATCGGATAGTCCTTATACGTTCGCCAACCGGTTTTGTTTTATCCCAGCTAAACCATATCAGCACAGGTTTTCCCACAATATGATCTTCGGGAACATATCCCCAGTACCTCGAATCATATGAGCGATGCCTGTTATCACCCATCATCCAATAATAATTTTGTTTGAAAGTATATTCCGTTAATAATTTTCCGTCGATATATGGATTTCCTTTTTTATCCTTGTAACCACATTATGTTCGTATGCTTCAATTACCCGCTGATAGTTATAATAATTGTCTGTAGTTATTTTGATTGTTGCTCCTTTTTTAGGAATCCAGATCGAACTGAAATCATCTACTGAATTAGCCTGTGCTTTTGGATTATGCGGAAATAATCCGATATACCCATAACGCAACCTGTCGAAATGATTTAATGTTACACTCAAAATCGCAGGATTTTTACTTAACTCATTTGATTCAGAAATACTCATATTAGCCGTGATGGCTACAGAACTTCCCATCATGAGTGTGTCCTCAAAATCCATTGTATTTAAACCCATGTCAATTAGCAACTCTGCACAAGATGGAATACCGAGGTTTTCTTTGAATATGATATCATATGATTTTTGCTGGCGTGGTGCCACATATGCCTTTTTCCCATTTACATATAAGATACCATCTGTTACTGATATCGAATCACCGGGAAGGCCAACGCAGCGCTTTATATAATTATCTCGCTTGTCAACTGGGCGATAAGCCAGTTCATCTGATGCCTCATAACGGTCGCGCATTTTATTATAATAAAATTGAAAAGGCTTTTCAGTATTATTATTTTTTCTGTCGTTCATTCTCAACGATTCTGCGTCATTCATTACCAATGAATAATAACTGTTTTGCTGGTTGGGTAAAAATACCGTGTCGCCTTCCGGGAAATTAAATACGACAATGGAATTATGTTTTATATCCTCTAATCCCGGAAATCGCATATATGGCAACTGAACTGCATCTGAATATGCTTTTGTTTTGATCAACGGCATTGTATGGTGAGCAAATGGAAATGCAAGTGGCGTAATTGGAAATCTCGCACCGTAATGAAACTTGCTAACAAACAAAAAATCGCCGGCCTTTAATGTACTTTCCATCGAGGTGGTAGGAATAGTATATGCTTCAAAAAAGAAAGTGCGGATCAGTGTTGCTGCAACTACTGCAAAGGCAATGGCATCGGCCCATTCTCTGCCAGAGGATTTTTTATGTGCTTTATGTGGCCCGATATATTTCACCTTATCATCGAAGGCAATTTTTGGGAAATAAATAAATGGTATCATCATCGATGCCACATACGACCAAAATGTTTCTTTCCCAAAAACCTTCGATATCTCATTGGCCATAAGCAACCATACCACCACATTCAGAACAGGAATGAGCAGCATAACAAACCACCAGATACTTTTTCCCGTGATCTTTGTGCAGATATATAAATTGTAAAAAGGCACCAGTGCCTTCCATCCGGGAACTCCTGCTTTTTCAAATAATTTATATAACCCAGCGAGGGTTCCGCCAATGGAAACAATAAAAAATATCCAATAACCAACGGGAATAATACTTTCCATTTATAATTTTTAGTGTAAAGAAATTTCTGAACAGGGCACAAAACTATATGTTTTCGATGAATTGGCTGTTTATGTAGATAAGGGGAAGATAGGGGGCTTTGTAAAGTGAGGTCGCCTTAACAGATAAAGATTTAACTGCTAACTGGAATAACTTCAGGGATGTTTGAATAGGACGTACTCTACCGGATAATTATACCATGTTTTCAACCGGGTCCAGTTCTTTTTTAGTTCAAGCTCTGTTTCATACGGAATCTCATTCATTAAATTGGAGTAGATAATATATTCACAGCTTTGGACTTCGGATAGGTTTAATTTATTATAGTGGGTGTTGTCGCCATATAAATTTGTTGACCGGAAAGATTTGTATTCGGGGAAACCTGTATAAACATGATCAGGTGGAATATTGTTTTCCCGAATAAATTTGGCGCCTTCTTCCCTGAATGCGAAATAGGAGAGATGCGCCAGCGACCCATCGCCCCAGCTATATTCGAATACGGAACTTTTCATTTGAGGATAAGCAAAAAAATGGTGTGCAACAAATACAACCGAAACAAAAATTACCAGACCTGTTTTCACCCCATGTGATAGAAGTGTGGATGATATTTTTATAAATGCAAGAATAATGAGCAAATGAATGGGCATCATATAACGGATGAGCACCGAATTGCTAAAAGGAACCATGAATAATCCAAATACAATAATGGTGATCAATAATGTTTTATTTAATTTATAATGCATGAAAGTTTTTGTATTCCTCATAAAATAAATCAATACGATAATGAATGGAATGATTATTCCAAATTCAATGATTCTAAAAAAGAACTCGACGGGTTTGGCGATGAGCAATTTGCCTGAAACCAGAGCATGGTCAGCATTCCAGTTGCCACCTGGCGGGAAAAGCCACCATCCGCTTTCACGGTATTGAAAAATAAAATACAGGATACAGGGTATTATTCCCCCAATGTAGAAAAGACAAACCTTAACTAAATTTCTGAACGTATGCCGGTTAATAGCAATATCTGAAACGAAAAATACTGTTACTATCATCCATCCCCTTAAACTGATCAGCACCGAGATCAAAATTGCAGCAAACAATATTTTTTTATTGTTAGAGATAATTGCATTCATCCCCCAAAAAAATAATGCGGTAAGTAACACGTCTATACTCATCGCAGCAGTTTGTGCAATGATGACCGGATAAAAAATAAAAAGCAAAATTGCCAATGCCTGTTCTTTGCCGGTTAGAAATTTTTTTGAAAAAGAATGGAATTGAGCGATGAGGAAAAGTGTGGTAACCAGTGTGATAAGATGGGTTACAACTAAAGATCTTCCAAATAATTTCCACATACCCGCAACCACCATAGGGTAAAATGGTGGATGTCCTGTTGCCATATCATCAGGTAAAAAAAAATCGGTGAAGTCATTATCAAAAAACCAGGAAGCGGGCAGGCTTAAAAGTGTAACATGGTCGCCCAAAAATGGCAATGAAAAAACGAAAACAGTAAACATGCAAAAAAATACGATGGCCGCTTTTACCATGGTCGAGGGACCGGAAAAAAGCTGTTTAAAGTAACCGGTGGAATTATCAGGTTTTATATTTAGCAAGCGGCCGGATTTTATGACAAGTTGACAGTAATTTCAGTAAATTTGCATCAAACTTAAGCAGAAAATGTACGATAATAACCTAACCCCGCCTGGATCAGGATTGAATATGCTACTGGAAGAGGAGCGACAGGGTGAGGTATTGACTTCAGCGGTTCTGGAGACAACACATTCGGGTAAAAAGTTTTATATCGAAAGCTATGGATGTGCAATGAATTTCAGCGACAGCGAGATCGTTGCTTCAATTCTACATAGCGAAGGTTTTGCTTTGACAAAAAATTATGAAGAAGCCGACCTCATTCTCCTTAATACCTGCGCTATTCGCGAAAATGCAGAGCAAAAGGTTAGGAACAGGCTAAAAGAACTTAAATCCATTAAAAAAAATAAACCCGATGCTCTTATAGGGATGTTGGGTTGTATGGCCGAAAGGTTGAAGACGGATCTGCTCGAACAGGAAAAACTGGTGGACATCGTGTGTGGTCCTGATGCTTACCGCGACCTTCCGAAATTAATATCATCAGCAGATGATGGCCACAAGGCTGTTAACGTTTTGCTGAGCAGGGAAGAAACATATAGCGATATCAGCCCATTGCGATTGGATGCAACAGGAATTTGCGGATTTATATCGATAATGCGAGGCTGTGATAATATGTGTTCCTTTTGTGTTGTGCCGTTTACACGGGGCAGAGAACGCAGCAGGAATGCATTTTCGATAGTAGCCGAAGCAGAAGAATTATTTAATAACGGATATAGAGAAGTTACGCTACTTGGGCAAAACGTTGATTCCTATAAATGGGAAAACCCTGAAACAGGGAAAATTATTTCGTTCGCGGAGTTGCTGGTAATGGTTGCACATGTTGATCCATTATTGAGAATAAGATTTTCTACATCCCACCCAAAAGATATTACGGATGAAGTGCTTTATGCTATTGCAGAAAATGAAAACATCTGCAATTATATTCATCTTCCTGTTCAATCGGGCAACTCCAGGATACTTGAATTGATGAACCGTACTTACGATCGCGAGTGGTATCTGAATAAAATTGATGCTATAAAAAGAATTGTCCCCCATTGTGGAATTTCTACCGATGTGATAACCGGTTTTTGCACTGAATCCAATGAAGATCACCAGGACACATTAAGTTTAATGGAAGAAGTAAAATACGACCTTGCTTATATGTTCTTTTACAGCGAACGCCCCGGAACATTGGCTGCAAGAAAATATCGGGATGATGTTCCACTGGAGGTGAAAATGAAAAGGCTGAGTGAAGTAATTGAATTGCAAACAAAACATGCACTCGAAAAAAATACTGCTGATATCGGAAAAACTTTTAAAATTTTAGTGGAAAAAAGATCGAAGCGCTCAGAAAAAGATATGTGCGGCAGAACAGATCAGAATAAAATGGTGGTGTTTCCCGCAATAAATATTAACCCCGGTGAGTATGTAAACGTAATGATCACCTCTGCAACTTCAGCAACACTATTGGGAGAAATTGTTCAAGAGATAATTATTTGATTAATGGCTGACGAAATTCAATCGATAAAACAACGTTTTGGAATAATTGGAAATGCGCCTGAATTAAATTATGCATTAAGCATTGCTTCGCGTGTGGCTCCAACTAATCTCACTGTATTAATTACCGGTGAGAGTGGTGTAGGAAAAGAAATTTTCTCGCATATTATTCACCAGTTCTCACCGCGAAAACATGGACCCTTCATTGCTGTGAACTGCGGTGCTATTCCCGAAGGAACAATTGATTCAGAATTATTTGGTCACGTTAAGGGATCATTTACCAATGCGCATGAGGACAGAAAAGGATATTTTGAAACAGTAAATGGCGGTACAATTTTTTTGGATGAGATCGGCGAACTTCCGCTGGGAACACAAGCCAGATTATTACGTGTATTGGAAGCCGGTGAATTTTTGAGGGTGGGTTCATCAAAAGTACAGAAAACAGATGTTCGGGTAGTGGCAGCAACCAACGTGGACCTGCACAGGCTGATAGAAGCAGGCAGGTTCAGGGAGGACCTTTTTTACAGGTTGAGCACGGTGCCAATTTATGTTCCACCATTGCGAGAAAGGAAAGAAGATATCTATCTCCTGTTTAGAAAATTTGCGAGCGATTTTGCAGAGAAATACAGAACGCCGGGTATTGCGCTTTCAGAAGATGCCGTTGAACTTTTACAGCGTTATTCATGGCCGGGAAATATCAGGGAATTAAAAAATATTGCAGAACAGGTTTCCGTTCTCTCGAAGGATAAAGAGGTTACTGGTGATGAATTTTCTCAATTCATTCCCGTTGTGCGCCAAACAAATTTACCGATGATCTCAAAAAATAATTCTGAATTAAATGAACGTGAGATCCTGTATAAGGTATTGTTTGATATGAAAAGAGATCTTCATGATTTAAAGCAATTTGTTTTGCACATGGCCGATGCCAATGAATTAAAAACAGTAATACCGGCGGGATCAGAATTATTTGAGAATGGAATACACGATATGCAAAATCACGAACAACTATCGCAACCTGAAATTATCTCAAAGCAACCTTTTGTGATCAACTCGTCGAGCACACACGTTCACGAGGAGGTGGAAGAATCGCTGTCATTAATTGATAAAGAAAAAGAATTAATTCAAAAAGCATTGAGCAAGCACAAAGGCAAAAGAAAAGATGCCGCTCTCGACCTTGGAATTTCAGAACGTACTTTATACAGGAAAATAAAAGAATACAAAATTGATGAATAGAATCATAGTTATTAAATTATTTTCCCCGCTGTTATTTATAATGTTGTTATCGGCAACATGCAACCTCTCATTGAGCGGTACGCAAATTCCCATTGATGTAAAAACGATCACTATCAATTATTTTCCCAATCAATCAAATTTTGTTGCACCATCACTGAGCCAGACATTTACAGAATCGCTAAAGGATAAATTTTTAAGAGAATCTAATTTAACTTTAGCGGATGAGCGGGGTGACTGGGAACTGAGCGGTGCCATTACACGGTATGAAAGCACACCGATAGCGCCCACCGGAAATGAGACCACGGCATTAAACAGGTTGTCGATAACAGTTAAAGTTGACTTTGTAAGCAGAAAAGATGAAACCACTAACTGGAACCAAACTTTTGTGCGATATGAGGACTTTGAAAGCACTCAAACTTTGTCGCAGGTGGAAGGTGACTTGTTGCCAAAATTGTCGGAACAACTGGCAGATGACATTTATCAAAAATTAACACAAAACTGGTAATGTTTCAGGAAGAATTTAATAAAATAGTATCCGACCAAAATGAATTGCTTGAATTAGAACTTGCCGATGTGAGGGCTATTTGCGAGCGATATCCTTATTGCCAGGTTGCCCAGGTGCTTTACGCGAAAAAACTGCATATCATCAATAATCCCCAGTTTGAAAACCAAATTAAAAAAGCTGCGGCCAATGTATATGATCGGACGATCTTATTTAAATTGATAGAAAAAACGATTCTTAATAAATCTATTCCGGCAGGGTATGATGATGAACATGAAAACACAGAAAAGTACAATCGCAATGAAATTGAACCCGGTGTTGGGGAAGAAGAGTTGAGCAAAGATATAGATCAGGAAATAATTAATGAAGCGCAAGACAAATCAATTCCTGAAATAGAAATTGCGGCGGTTAATGAAACGGTTATAAGTATTCCGGAGCAGGATGTTAATATTGAAAAGGTATATGAGATAATCCCAGAAGAAAAAGGTGAACTCATTGATGAAGAGATCATTCAAAATATAGAACAAATAATTAATGCTGAACATTTAATTCCTGAAATTGATAATTTGAACGTGGCGGATGATATTGATCCGGAAAAGGTGGTGGAAGAATTTATTCTGGATAATTTAATTGATGAAGAAGAATCCGAATTCCCGGATATTGAAGCTGAAGCATCAGCCAGAGAAAAAGCGGCGGAAATAGAAGGAGTACATGAAACGATCATGGAAAGTGTCCCTGAACTGACAGATGAAAAAGAACTGGAACAGGAGATACCATTAATTCGGGAACAGGAAGAAAAATTGATTCTTGCGGAAGAGGAAGCCATTGCTAATTTGAACGAGAACATCCAAAATGAAGAATCGCTCGAATTTGATAATGGCGCTGAAATATATGATAACGCTGTTACCAATTTAGTGGCAGATCTTATCAGGGAGGAATGGGATGAAGTGCAAAATGAAAATGCCGATGATGGTCAGCGGGACCAGAGTGAAATTATTATTGACGAGACAGTATCTGAAATTACCGATTATGATGTGAACAGCGTGACAGAAGAAATTCATGAAACTGTTTTGGAAAGCATTCCCGAATTGGAGGTTGAAAAAGACATTGATATTCCGGAAAACGAGGTGGAAGAATTAATTATAGCAAGAGAAGAAGCAATAGAATCGTTGAATGAAATTAATTCCAACACAGAATCCCTCGAAGAAGAAGAGGTGGAACAAAGCGGTGAAATAAGAAATGATAAGGAGGAACCCTTATTCGATCTTCCTGCTTATGATATCGAACGCGAATTAGGGGCTTTAAAGGAAGATGAGATCGTAAGGATCAATATTCAGAAACCAGTTATTGAAGAAGAAAAGCCGGAAGAAGTTTATGCAGATTCTTTTGTGGGTTGGCTGAACAGGTTGAGTGGTGAATCGAAAGGAAGGCTGGTAATATCGAGAGAGAGCAACAAACCGATCAAATTATATCGGAAGCCGCCGCAACAGGATGCAGAAAGCAACCAAGGTGTTAAGCCTGAAAAGGTAATCTCGGAACTTTACGCCGCCGAGCTGGCAAAAAAAAGCCTTGAATCCAACGAGAACCTGGCAACTGAAACACTGGCCCGAATACTTGTTATGCAAGGCAAGTATCCAAAAGCGATAGAGATGTATTCTCGGTTAAGTTTGCTAAAGCCCAAAAAAAGCGATTACTTTGCAGCTTTAATAGACCAGATAAAAAAACGGATAAAATAAAATGCTATTTACAATAATAATCATCGTCGCTATCGTTTTCGCAGTTTTTCTCGGACTTATCGTTCTCATTCAAAACCCGAAAGGGGGTGGATTATCGGGAACATTTGGTGGGGCTGCCAACCAGATCTTCGGCTATAAAAGAACAACCGATGATATTGAAAAAATAACCTGGGGACTTGTTATCATTTTATTCGCACTTTGTTTAAGCTCTGCCGCCTTAAAACCAGGCGAATCGCAAACTGCGCCAAATGGCCTTGGCCCTGAAGCAAAGCCTTTAACTACAAGTCCAGTTCAGCCAAACCAGGATGATAATGCCGGCACACTGGATCCAACAGAAGGAGAAGGTGCTACAACTGGTGGGACAGAGGATCCTAATAAATAAGAACATCCAAATAAATAATTTGAAGCACCTCAAGGTGCTTTTATTATGCCGTTTTTTTTGTAGCAGAATAGCCTCTTCGTGCAATTTTTCATCTACTCCGAAAAATTTTAAGCCACGGATAACACAGATGAACACGGATTTTGGGATTGATGCAGGAATATCAATCAAAATCAAGACTACCTCTGCGAGCTCTGCGGTCTCTGTGTGCAATTTTATAATTATTCCCAAAAGATTTAAGCCACGGATAACACAGATGAACACGGATTTTGGGATTGGAGCAGGAATATTAATCAAAATCAAGTTTTCCTCTGCGAGCTCTGCGGTCTCTGTGTGAAACTTTTCACGTTTACCCAAAAAAAATCCCGGTGATTTTTTGAGAAAACAAATAGATGGAGTTGGGGTTATTTCAGCTGAGGCGATTTATAGCAGAAAAGAAACCCTCACACGTTTCCACTTGTGCGATTTGAATTATCGAGGTAGCGGACAAACTTTTTTTTGGCAAGTGGGAATATCGTTTCCTGAAACGGGTAAATGATATTATAATTGATTGCATAAGTAGCCGGGTTTGGAATATTAGTATTTTTTTTGATCAGGTCACTTTTTATTGCTTCATTATAATTATAAAGTTTATTTGGATAGGAATCAACGAACATCGTTTTGATTCCCCTGTGTTTTTCAAAATGGTTTTCGATAATACTCAACTCATAAAAGAAAACATGGGTTGATGAATAATTATTTGTTCTGAAAATTAAATAACCCTCATTGGTATAAATAGGAACAATTCCTACCGGTTCAATTTCAAGTTCATTGTCTGCGTAAAAATAGATTTCTTTAGCAATATCAATATGCGCTTCAATTCTCGGTATTGCATAGTTCACAATTTTAAGGATCACATCAAGATGCTCATTGTCGTGCATGATATGTTCATACTCAATTTTAAATTGCTCAAGATCCAACTTTGAAATCTTTTTCGGCAATATTTCATCAGCGATCTTTTTATTTTGTTTTATTGCAATAAGGTTATTGTATTGTGCAATGAGGTCAGGTAAAAATGGATAGATCTTTTTTTCATCAAATTGCTTATTTATTGATTGCAGGTAGGCGAGGAGCAAATATTTTTTGTATTCAAGGTCAAGCAATCCTTCTGTTACCCAGTTTGAATTTAATGAGGTCATAGGTGTTAATTTAGGAATTATTTATGCTTGTATTTCTTTTCATACTCCACAATTATACTTTCCAGTGTTGGATCATTTTCAGGATCATATCCTTCTTTCAGATCATAACCATAAATCCTGCTGAGGTTTTGCCACCAAAAAGCGGTTGTTCCATTTTTTACTTCTTTTAAAATATCGTACATCGTTCTGCCGGTATTCCTTTCAATAATATCTATTAAAACTTCGCCCTGCGATTTTGAAAGGTTTTTTAATGTGCCTTCAAAATTATCACGCAATTTATCTTCAAGTTCTTTTTTATATTTTTTCTCATCTTTCTTTTTATCGAAACTTAGGGCGTTGAGTTCATTAAAATACATTACTGCTGTATCGGCATAAGGATATACTCTTTTCACTATGCCCTCGTAGCGCAAAAAATTATAGTTGTTCAGCGGCCTTGCACTGATGCTGAAGGTATCTAATTCAACAAAATAAATGGTATCGGTTTCGTCACCTTTGAACACAGAACCGATCTGTGCATTAGAATTCTGCAAAAAGCTAAGGGCGATAATTATACCAATGATCTTTTTCATAATGGTGGTTATGCAAACGCTGTGCTAATTCACTTCACCTTTACAGGTTGCACCTTATCTGTATAGATATTCATGGTTCCGGTGGTGTTGTTCCAGGCTTTTTTTGTTTCACCGCTGTATTGTTTTTGAACAAAATCCGGTAATGCGGGATCATTTTCGCCGAAAACAGGAAACACCATATGTAATTTTTTTACTTCACTCTTCCCCTTATAAACCCATGTTGGCACATAGTCGGTTCGCTCAATCCTAATCTTATTGGTTTTAATATTTTTTTGGATATGGATGTTGATCACCACCCCTTCATCTGTATATTCATCCTGCTGGTTAGAAATAAAATTACCCATCGAATAAGCCACAAAACCCGTATCCAGTTTTGCATTTTTTGTTGCGAAATAATTTACAGGTTGCAATACGTGTGGGTGACTTCCCAAAATAACATCAGCACCGCAGTCGATAGCGTGATTGACAAAATCTTTCTGGTAACTGTTTGGGAGTCTTTCATATTCCTCACCAAAATGGTAAAAAACCACAACCAGTTCAGCACCGGCTCCTCTTGAATTTATGATGTCGCGTTTTATAAGTGCTGAATCGCAAAAATTAACCAGCCATGGTTTGCCTTCTGCGAGATCAAGTCCATTTGTGGAATAGGTGTACGATAAAATAGAAATTTTAATTCCGCTGATGTTCATAATTCTAATTGAATCGCGGTCATTTTCTGAAACATAGGTTCCTGTATGTGGAAGGTGAAGCCCATCTAAAATGCCAATGGTTCTCAAAATCGCTTTCTCACCATTGTCATTTGCATGATTATTTGCCGTTACAATAAAATCAAATCCAATTTCTTTTATTGCGGTTGCATAATCATCAGGCGTATTAAAATAAGGATAACCGGAATAGGGAATACCGGTTCCTGCAAATGTAGTTTCAAGGTTGCCAATTAAAAGATCAGGGCTTTTTAACCAGGGCAGAATATATTCAAAGCAGGGAACAAAATTAAAACTGTCGGGCGCAACCCTTGCATAATTATATTGTGTGCTGTGGCACATCAAATCGCCTACAGCAGAAATGGTAATATCGATAAGCGTATCTGTGCCAGTGGAATCTGCAGTAATACCACCTGTTCCGTTTGCCGGTGAGCTGCATTTTGATTGCGTGAAAATTCCAGTAAGAGATAAAAGGAATAAAACAAGGCTAAATATTTTCATTGTTAAAACCGCGAAATGTTTTTTATTCAATCTTTTCTTTTTTTAGAAACGAAGAATGAAATAACTGCTGCGAGCACAATAACGGTAAAAACAATTATTACGATATAAAACTGGGTCATGGTTCCTTCACCACCTGTCTGCGATTTTAGTGTGAGGCTCAGCAAATACATGAAATAAAATGACAAAAGACCTTTAACAGACCAGATGGAAGGTTTTATTCGCATAAAAAGTAGGTTTTGCGGTTTCTAAGGTAAGCTATTTAGATACAAAACGCAACATGGCCCTGTTGATATTGTTTATAAATGTAAGTTGAGGGTCATAAAATAAAAAAAGCTCCCGGTTTGGGAGCTTATATGTTCGGTCCATAAATGGTTATACGATCTCGAAACTATTTATCATTCCGCTATCCGCCATTTCAAGATTTGTAGCGGTGAGATAATATTTACCAGGCTCGTTTAAAAACGGCACTATCACTTTTACTGTCTCACCAGGAAGTGCGAGAATGGTGTCTTTCCATCCTTTTTCCCATGGTTTAATAACTCCGCGTCCGCCGGTTCTTTCCAGTATCTGGCATTGAACACCATAAATATGGATCGCTACAGGCTCGTCGCCGTTGTCATTTTTTATGTTCCATACTTCGCTGCTGCCTGCAGGAACTGTGAAATTTATCACGCTGCTATCATAAGTATCTCCTTCAGCATCACCGTCTGAATTGATCTCATGCATATGCAGGGGATCAGCCACTGCTTTGTCTGCATTCAGATCTCCATTTTGCACATTGATCTCACGCACATCTAATCCAGCTTCAGTTAAAACAGGAATTGATGATAATGGACCCGGTATAGTGAAGGTTTCTGTTTGAACGGGTCCAATGATCTTGAACCGCATCATGTCGAAAGCCCCTTTTCCCTGGTAATCGCCTGCACCACTAAATACCTTGCTCTTGAAATTTACAACGGTATCAATTGGCAAATCACTGAAATCAACTAAAACATCTACGCGTTCACCCGGAGCAAGTAACACTGAAGTTACACCGGCTGAAGTTGCATCTAATAATCCACCATCGCCACCAATTACAGCCATTCCAATATCGTCAGTTGTCCCTGCATTATCCCACGTTAAACCGATATTATAGATCCTGGCAGTACTTGCGTTACATATCCTCAAACGATAAATTCTTGTATTCACTTCTTTTGTAGGAGCGTGAACACCGTTCACCAAAATTGTTTCACCTAAATATCCAACCATTTGTTCGGCAACACATGGTCCATAGAACATGGTATCTGATTCATTAAAGCGTTTGTCCTGGAGTACGATGAAAACTTCCCGGGTGCCTGAAGGTAAATTCAATGCACCTTCTTCGGCATCTTCCACCATGAATAATCCACCTAGTCCAATTGCCACCTGCTTGCCTGTAACTTTATCATATTGCGGATGATACCAATATAAGCCGGCACGATTGTTCACCTGGAAATTATAATTGGTGCTACCTGGATACGGCACTGCCTCATCAACGCCTTCTTCGCTGGTAGAAGGAATTGTCAATCCATGAAAATGTACGTTGGTAACATCCTGGAGGCTATTTTCAAAACTGATATTTGCAGTTTGGCCTTTTGTTAACTTGAGCGTAGGCCCCCAAATCATGGTATCACTATAACCGTAACAAAATGTGCTGTTAATGCCTTTAAGGTGGAGGTAATTTTTATAAGCTCCTATTGATGCGGCTGTCGCTACTTTAAAAGGAAGGTCGCTAAAAACATTTACCCATTCTTCGTCTGGTGGTACCAATACCTGTAAACCGCCAACGGTCCCAAAACCGAGGTCGATCGGTTTCCCTGTAGCATCGCAACTGGCGAGAAATACAGCAGGAGTTACCGCCACAGCTGTGCTACCTAAAAGTGTGTTTCTTAAAAATAGTCTTCTGTTCATCTTTGTAAAAGTTTATTGGTTAATACATTAATAATTAATAAAATTGCCCATATGTATGAATGCATGCAACGGTAAAACCGGTATTAAAATGTGCAAACGTAAGGCAGTTGGTTGGTTGGTTCAAAAATCCCGCGCTAAGATAAGCTAATTATTCAAAGTTCAAAATTCACATTATTGAAATAAATGCTTAATCTTTCCATTCCCATAAAGGGATCATTCCTCTTAATCCCATGTCAACAACAGGTTCATTATTTGCCGGTGTTGTGGCATCAATATCCCATTCTCCATTTGCATTAAGATCGGTCCATTCAAAACTTTGGTTGATCGAAAACGACATGGTGATAAAAAGTTCACTGGTTTCATCACCTGTTATAACAAGCGGGTCCACGAATTTGCCTGTTATAACACAAGAGCCTGCAGGTATCGGAGAGGTTGCATCAAGTGGATTAACAACTGTTGTTGAACCCGCAGGTGCCTGTCCGGTATAAATAGCATTGTAAGGCGCAAGCGCATCAGTAAATAAGGTCTCAAATCCCCAGAATCCCTGCACCTTATTTTCATTAATTGTTGTAGTAAGGTTTTTTATTGTGAGGTCGCGGATATATGTTCTATATCCAATGAAGGATGCGAGTGTTCCCGATTGGCCGGAGAGGTTTCCGAAACCAGGAATATTATTGACATTATACTGCACGTCAAAATTTTGAAATGCCACTGATGCTCTTACATAATTATATGTGCCGGCAGGTAACCTGTCGAGCCTGATCTTTATGAAATCGACACCTTCACCTGAAACATGCGATGAATCGAAGTCGATCGCATTTTCACCACCATCGGAAGTTTCCACCGATGAATATAAGATCGCACCCTCTTTAAAAGGAATAAATTCGTTCTGCGTCATTTCGATATAATGCACGCTCAATAAATTCATTAATGGAGTTTGCGCAGCGTTTCCTGCCGGTATCACTGAAGGGTCACCAAAATTATCGAGACGTTCCTGGCCCTCTTCAAATTGAAAAACAAAATGAATATCATTAAATGCTGTTTTGTCTTTATTACACGAAATTAAAATCGCTGTAAATAAAAAGATCAATAAACCCGAAACAATATTAATTTTCATACAGATCAAAATTAATTATAAATAAAATCATTTCATCCATTTCCTCAACATTATTGGAATCAGAAATACATCCGGCCATATTGCTGAAAATAGTGTGATACCCGTTAAGAGGCCGATATTAAAAATTGCTGCAGTAGGGGAGAAGAGCAGGATCAAAAATCCGAACAACAAAATCACCGACATAATAAATACCGCTTTGCCCGTTTCGTGGAATGTGTTCCTGATAGCAAGTTCCATATCAGCACCCTTCATTCTTTCAATTCTGAATTTTGATAAAAAATGTATTGTATCATCCACTGCTATGCCATAGGAAATTCCGAAAATAATTGACGTGGGGGCGTCGAGTTCTATTTTTAATAATCCCATAATGCCCGCACAAACCACCAGGGGAATAATATTGGGGATGATGGAAATGATCACCATTTTCCAGTTGCGGAACATGAAGGCCATAACAATTCCAATGCATAAAAATGCAAGCAATACGCCACTGATTATATTATTGCGTAAATATTCGGTGTTTTTATCGAAGATGATTCCCGTTCCCGTTACCGTAAACGCAACCTGTTCGGGATTCGTATTTTTTGCGATAAAATCTTTTATACTATTTTGAACAGATCGGATACTGTCGGTTCCCGTATCGCTCACAAAACCGGAAATTCTTCCGTACTTTTTATCTTCAGAAATTAAAACATTTATCTCGCTCAATTTTGTTTTTTTCAGGTCATTTGCAAACATTTTGTATTTAATTTCCTCATCCGGTAATTTATATGCTGCCGGATCATCGCCTTCGTAAGCACGGTTGAGGCTTTTATAGACCATGGTAATACTTTGAACACCATTAATTATGTCAAAGGACTTTACATAGGTTTCTACTTTGTCGATCTCTTTTAAAATTTCAGGTGAGTCGATCGTAAAACCATTTTTTGCTTCAGCAGCAATTTCAAGTGGCCTGAACCCATTAAAATTTTCTTCAAAAAAATGAAAGTCTTTTGTTACCTGCGCATTCTTGGGCATACCGGCTTCAAGGTGGATATCGGTGGATATCCGGGTCATTCCAAAAATAAAAACAAACAATATTAAACCGCCTGTCAATAATATTCTGCTGGGATGATCTTTTCCGGAAAAATAAATGGAATTGATAAATCTGCCCCAGTTATTTTCATCTTTTTTAGTTAAAGAATCCAATTGTTTTAACGAGAATAATTTCAGCAACGGGCTGATAAAAAATAATACCACAAAGTAAACAAGCAAAACACCAAGTCCTGATAAAACACCAAAAAATTTAATAGGAGGAACGTTGGAAGTAAGCATTGTCATAAAACCAATTGCGGAAGTAACGGCAGTGAGAAATGTTGCAAAACCAATATCAGCCAATGTTTTAAATAGTGCAATATTTTTATTCGGATTTTTTCTTAATTCGATAATATATTTCCCAATAAAATGCACGGCATCGGAAATACCGATGATAATAATTACAATGGGAAACAGCGTGCTCATCACGTTTTGTTCAATGCCGGCCGCACCTAATATTCCCGTAAATAACATGAGCGAAACCCCAACAGTAAGCATCGAAATAAATACACACCAGAAATTCCTGAACATTAAATAGGTGACAATAGAAACCAGCAATACGCTCAACAATGAAAAAACAATAAATTCGCGATGTTGTATTTTAACGATCTCTATCTGGAAATTAGATTTCCCCAATAAATGATAATCCTGCAAACCTGCTTTTTGCACCGATGATGTTACATCATCAATTAATCCTTTTGATTCTTCCTGAACCAGCGTATCATTTGTTTTAATAAAAATAACAGCAGTAGAAAAATCTTCAGAGATCAGTTTGCCTTTTATGCGCTCGTCAAGTTGAATTCGGGTGCTGTCGAATGCATATCTTTCTTCTTCATCAATATGCAATGCGGGGTAGTCAATAAATCCGAATGGCGATTTAACAAAATAATTAAAATTGGTAATGGAATATACCCGCCCGACATTGTTTATTTTCCCAATAAGACTAGTGGCTGAATCGAGTTTGGTGAGAAATTGCTTTTCGAAGATCCCATTCTCCGGTTTGAAACCTACTAATAAAAAATTATCATCATGCTCAAATTTTTCCCTGAATAAATAATAAAAGTCAAGGTCAGGATCACCCTTCGGGAAGAAGTCCTCATAATCGTAAGAAAATTTGAGTTTGGCTGTAAAAAATATCGATACACCGGCCAGGAGTAGAAAAACAACCAGAACATATTTTGGATCGAGACCTGCAACAAATTTCCAGACACGGTTTTTCAACTGCGGATGCGGATTTTCGAACAAAATTAATGGTTAACATCTTGCTCCTGAGAAATTTTATTTCATATAAATGGGGGAGATAATAATTTCTCTTTTAGTCGCTTAAGTTTGATCTGCTAAAAAATTCAAATTCTAAAACGAACCATCCTTTTTGAGGATGGGCGTTTTCCTCCTAAAGTGTGTGAATTTTTCCTTTCCGATGCAGTCCAGTTTTTAATCAAATCTCAGATTCCTGTCAGAATTTAGATTTTGTTTATAACTGCCCCTGTAAAATTTGCATCTGACTAAATTGTATCATACCTTTATAAGGCATTTTATAATTTTATTAACTTTAAAACGAAACATGCTTATGAAGCAAATTCTACAAAAGCTTGCATTTTCTCTCCTCCTTGTTTCACTAACTGTTACGCTGACAACGGCACAGTCGCCGGTTATCGGAAAAGCTACGATCAACACTGATATGGTGATCACTCTGGATAAGAGCGGTCCCCTGGTTGCTGATTATTCTTTCGATATCAGCGGAATGGGATTAAGGAACAAGGAAGCCGCTGAGCGATACTTCAGTTTAGGCCGCGATAATCTCGTTAGCTATACTGTGAATTACGACACTAAAACTGCTACGGTTCACTTGATGCTTGATCTTACCCAACCGCGTGGATGGGACGTTGATCAATACAACGAATATTTCGTGAAGGTAAGCGAGAGATACCGTTCCAACATGACGGTTGTTAACGAGTAATTATTCAAATCTTAAAACAATTGAAATGCAAAGGAACTGTTGCAGTATATTTTATTTATTGTTACCCCTGATATTTTGTATTCAAAATTTAACGGCTCAAATTGTTGGGGCTAATGCTTTCCTGAAAGGAAATTTCGTTGAGGTTGGAATAAACCAGTGCGGGGCATATGGTTCAGGAAACACGCCTCCTGTAGGTTACCATCCGAATCCGGGACTGCCGGGATTAGGTTTTGTGGCCGATTGGGAATCTGACGGTTGG
>JBIOHA010000004.1:0-31521 GCA_044448625.1 Chitinophagales bacterium
CCCTTCGAATCTTCTCCCTTCAAATCTTCGATTCTTTTTTCATACTTCATACTTCCCACTTCCCACTTCTTACTTCTTACTATCTTTGCCGCCATTATTTTTTAATCAATAAATTATTCAAATAATAAAATGGCTTTAAAGTGTGGTATTGTAGGGTTGCCAAATGTGGGCAAATCAACTTTGTTTAATGCATTATCCAGCGCCAAGGCGCAGGCTGCAAATTTTCCTTTTTGCACTATCGAACCGAATGTGGGTGTTGTTACTGTTCCTGATGACCGGCTGAACAAACTTGCTGAACTTGTGCATCCTGAAAAAATTGTTCCTACTACAATTGAGTTCGTCGACATTGCAGGTTTGGTAAAAGGTGCCTCGAAGGGGGAAGGTTTGGGAAATAAATTTTTAGCCAATATCCGGGAAACCGATGCAATAATTCATGTGGTGCGGTGTTTTGACGATCCGAATATTATTCACGTGCACGGCAATGTGGATCCAATCCGCGACAAAGAGATCATTGATTTTGAACTGCAATTAAAAGATCTTGAAACAATTGAAACGAGGCTTACTAAAAATCAACGTGCTGCAACTATTGGCGACAAGGATGCAAAAAAATTGGTGGAGGTATTAACAGCTTATAAATTACATCTCGAAAAAGGAAAGAGTGCGAGGAGTTTGCCAATGGATGATGATGATAAAAAAATAATTGAAGATCTCTGGCTCCTCACCATCAAACCGGTAATTTATGTTTGCAATGTTGATGAAAAAGAAATCCATACTGAAAATGACTTTGTAAAAAAATTAAGAGAGTCGGTAAAAGATGAAGATGCCGAAGTGATCATCGTTAGTGCAAACATCGAAAGTGAAATTGCACAACTCGATTCTTATGAAGATAAACAAATGTTCCTCGCCGACCTTGGATTAAAAGAGAGCGGATTAAATATTTTAATTCGTGCCGGATATCATTTGCTTGACCTGATAACTTATTTTACCGCCGGAGAAAAAGAAGTGCGTGCATGGACAATTCACAAAGGCATGCTCGCTCCCCAGGCTGCCGGTGTAATTCATAGTGACTTTGAAAAAGGATTTATCCGTGCTGAAGTAATTAAATACAACGACTACATTAAATATGGCAGCGAGGCTGCGTGCAAAGAGGCCGGTAAATTAAATGTGGAAGGAAAGGATTATGTTGTTACAGATGGAGATGTAATGCATTTCAGGTTTAATGTATGAATTCCCTCAATCCGCAATTGAAAATCCGCATTTCGCAATTCTTTCCGGCTGCTTAATTTCGCATTTTTGTCATTTCGAAATTCGCAATTCTTCCACTTTGCCTCCCGCAGATCTCGCAGATTTTCGCAGATATTATTTACTGGATACCGAATTCCACCAATCCGCAATTGAAAATCCGAAATCCGCAATTCTTAATTTTGCCTCCCGCAGATCTCGCAGATTTTCGCAGATATTATTTACTGGATACCGAACTCCACCAATCCGCAATTGAAAATTCGAAATTCGCAATTCTTAATTTTGCCTCCCGAAGATCTCGCAGATTTTCGCAGATATTATTTGCTGGATACCAAACTCCACCAATCCGCAATTGAAAATCCGAAATCCGCAATTCTTCCACTTTTCCTCCCGCAGATCTCGCAGATTTTCGCAGATATTATTTGTTGGATACCGAACTCCACCAATCCGCAATTGAAAATTCGAAATTCGCAATTCTTCTCACCCGTTCGAATGCAATCCAATCGAATTACCCTCCGTATCAATAAAAAATGCCATGAAACCAAAGCCCTGACCAATATCTGTTTTAGGCATGGTGACATTTCCACCGGCACCATTTATTTTATCTAAGATAGGAGACATATCAGGGTCACCGTTGAGATAAACCTTTACCCCATCTTCACTTGGTTTATGCATGTCGCTTTGAACCAGTGCGCCATTTGCTTTCCCGCTTCCGGGTTCTGCAGGGAACATGGCCATTTTCATTCCCATGATCTCCATTGTTTCCATTTTAATTCCAAAAATGTTTTCATAAAAATTGGTAGCTCGTGTAATATCCGATACAGATATTTCAAACCAGTTGATTGAATTTGCTTTGTTGTCCATATTATATTTTATTATTGGTTAATGACGAACGAAGTTAGAAGAATCAGGACATGTGAATGTTAATTAATTTTTAAAAAAATGAAATTTGCTAAGTTGTCAGTCGGGCGGGTGCAATTCGCAATTCTTCAGTCTTCCTCCCACTGATCTCGCACATTTTTGCAGAAATTATTTTCAAGATCTCAAATTCTGCTAATACCAAATATCCTCAATCCGCAATTGAAAATCCGAAATCCGCAATTCTCTACTTTTTGCCTCCCGCAGATCTCGCAGATTTTCGCAGATATTTTTTGTTGGATACCGAACTCCACCAATCCGCAATTGAAAATCCGAAATTCGCAATTCTCTACTTTTCCTCCCGCAGATCTCGCAGATTTTCGCAGATATTTTTTGTTGGATACCGAACTCCACCAATCCGCAATTGAAAATCCGAAATCCGCAATTCTCTACTTTTTGCCTCCCGAAGATCTCGCAGATTTTCGCAGATATTATTTACTGGATACCGAACTCCACCAATCCACAATTGAAAATCCGAAATTCGCAAATCTTCCACTTTTCCTCCCGCAGATCTCGCAGATTTTCGCAGATATTTTTTGTTGGATACCGAACTCCACCAATCCGCAATTGAAAATCCGAAATTCGCAATTCTTGATTTCTTCCGCTTTTTTTGTAATTTTCAGATGATATAGATAATGCGGGTTGGTTCATCTCTAAAACCGTTTTATGAAAAATCTCACACTCATTATTTTTTTGTTCTCCTCTTCTGCTCTGTTTTCCCAATCGGCTGTTATCAGTTCTACGCATTGTTATGGCGGCTCATCCAGCGAATTAGGAAATGATGTATCACGCTCCTATGACGGAAGATACTGGCTTGCCGGGTATTCATATTCCAGCGACTACGATGTTACCGGAAATAATGGTGGATATGATTTCTGGGTGTGCAAGGTAAATACTGCGGGAACTGTAATTTCCCAGGATAATTACGGAGGCTCTGGTGATGACTTTGCTGAAACCATTGAAGAAACTTCCGATAGTGGGCGAATTGTTTTTGGAACAACCTGGTCGGGAGATATAGATGTTACTGCTTCACATGGTTATACAGAATTCTGGTTGGTACGATTGAAAAAGAATGGAGCATTTTTATGGAAGAAATGTTTTGGCGGATCGATGTATGATTTCGGGCGACAACTTTCCATGGGGCCCGATGAATCTTATTATTGCGCAGGAACAACAAATTCGAAAAATGGAAATATCGTTGGCAAACATAAATTATACGATGCATGGGTAATACGGGTTAATGATGCAGGTACCCTATTATGGCAAAAATGTATCGGCGGCAACGGAGATGATGAAGCAAATTCTATTTATACAACTTCCGACGGAGGTGCAATAATCGCCGGCTCAACAAATAAAAATGGCGGTGATATTTCGGGATGGCATGGGGCAAAAGATTTTATGGTTTCGAAATTAAATGATGCAGGTACGGTTGAATGGACAAAAGTTTTTGGAGGTACTGCTGATGATGTGGCAAATGCAGTTGTCCAAACTGATGATGGCGGATATATTGTTACAGGTTATACTAATTCCGTTGATGGCGATATTGTTTTTAATCATGGCGGTGGTGATGTTTGGGTAATTAAACTGGATGCATCAGGAACTTTGGTTTGGCAATATACTTACGGGGGATCAGGCAGTGAATCAGGATCCGATATTATTCAAACTGATGATGGTGGTTATGCAATTTGTGCCACCCTTGATGCATATTCAAATTCACTGACAGGTGCAGATTTTACCAGCTACCATAATTATTATGATTATTGGATAATTAAAATTGATGCCGCAGGAAGTATTGATTGGAATGGTGTTTATGGTTCTAATAGTCATGACGTGCCTGCATCAATCTTGCAAAATGCATCCGGCGAATTAGCAGTTGCAGGTTACGCTGCTTTTAATAGTTGCGATATATCCGATAGCCATGGCGTAATTGCCGGCTATGGTGATTATTGGTTATTGATCCTGGGTGATGATGAATGTTTGAAACCCGCCAATTTAACTTCCTCATCTGCATTTGGATATGCAACTATGAGCTGGTGCCCAGTTGCTGGCGCCGTTACCTATGAAATAAAATGGCGGCCAGTTGGTGGGACTTATACAGCTTATACCACCTTTAATGGAAATGAAACTTCGCATTCTATTTCTGTTGCTCCGCTCACTACTTATGAATGGAAGGTGAGATCAAATTGTTCAGCAGGTTCATCCGCATTTACTGTCTTGCAATCATTTACAACTCCTGCAAGAACCGGTGAAACAATTGAAAATATTAATTTATCAATTTATCCGAACCCGGCAAAAAATAAAATAACCTTAAGTCTGCCAGCTGAAAATGCCGACGTTTTTATATATGATATGACAGGGAAATTAATTACCCATGAAATGTCAAATGAAATTCAGAAAGAAATAGATATTTCCTTTTATTCAACGGGTGCATATCTCGTTGCTGTGAAATATGACGATCGTGTTATGAAAGGAATATTTGTAAAAGAATAGTTCGCCGGATTGATGACGGCACTTCATTGATCTGTCTTTACGATCTTTTGCGAAAAATTCTTCCCACCCGAATTAATTGTAACGGAATAGATGCCTGTTGGTAAGTTTTCCATACTTATCTTTTTTATTGTGAGGAAGTTCATATTTTCCACAATAATATTCCTTCCACTGATATCTGAAATAATAATTTCAAAATCCAAACCTTCCGGGTTTTGATTTACAATCGTTAATTCATTGTTTACAGGGTTAGGGTATAAAGAAAAATAGAGATCATTTTCATTATCAATAATATTTGTCTCGAGGATCGTGCTATCTAAAATTATATTTTCATCGCCAGGCAAATAAAAAGTATAGGCAAAAAAACAAAGCATCATTTCATCTGTTGTTTGTTCGCCTAGCCAGACATCCTGTGGCGGATCATTGGGATTATCTTCATTCGCTGAAGTATTATCATAAGTTGCGATGCCATAGAGATCGGTATGCGCAGGTATCTTCAATAATTTTTGATAGGTATAACCATATTGCCAGTGAAAATCCCAATTATCAATATAGATCAATGGTATAGAATCGTTGGCAGGAGTTTTTGCATAAGCAAGATATGTTTGCCCGAGATAATGCATATGTGGTGCTGCAGAAATAAATGAAAGATCATAATCAAAATCATCAGTAAATATTTCATGAAATGTTTGAACCGTGTTTGCCGGGATATAAAATAAAGGCTCCTGAAAAACCGGTGCAAAATGATATAAAATAGGATTCACCCAAACAGGTCGGGTAAACGCCGCAGTGCTCCATTTAAGATGTAATTGCGGTGCAGCAACTTCAGCAATATTTTCCGGAGCAAAATGAATTTCGATGGCAAAGTCAGCACCGGCTGGAACTTCTATTCCCATTCCAGGAGGCAACTGGTAAATATTATCGCCCGGCGCCCAGGCACCAATCAATGTTGCATAAGGACTCGATGTAGTTGTGCCATTGCTTGCAAACCCGGGACCCGGATCTGCCTGATCGGCAGTCCACGAATAATCGGAAGTATCCTGGTAAATAAGCATGTGATGTATAATAGATCCGTTGTCGGGAATAAATTCCGAAGCATTAATATACTTCGTTGTTGCAAGCCCCGAATGAATTACAAATGTGCGGTATTCATCTTCATCCTGCGAGACAGTGTATTCGGGAAGATCAATTGAAAGATCATAATCGGTTAATAGCGGGCCATCATTAAATGCAGGAGCAACCGGCTCAGTACCTACGCCCTGAGGCGCACCTTCCAGCACCCATTCAGCGATCAAATCTTTTTCTTCCATGTTCAAAATTCTTTCATCTTTAAAATGCACATAATTTTCATCTGCCGGCCAGGGCGGCATTTCACCTGCTTCCACTGCATCACCTATATCATGAAATTCATCGTAGGCTTCGGCATAATTCGTTAAACTCATTGGCGCAATGCCACCTTCATGATGACAAGTGCTGCAGTGTTCGAAAATTATGGGAGCGATATCAGCATTCCAGGTTGGTGTTTGTGATTTGACTGCAGAAAAAAACAAAAGCGCAATCAAAAATGAAAATGAATATCGAAGATCCATACGCGGAATATTTCTTTTAATTATGAAATTGTAATATTTTTTCAGGGTTGTTAATTTTTTTATTCGATAATTATTGGTACACCATTTTTTGTAATATCATTTCCGGCTACTAGAATATAAGTCCCCGCTGCAATATTTTCCGGTAATGAAAACCGGATACTATTTTCCCCTTTCAGGTAAAATTCACTTTGTGAAAAAGTTTTTATGTTCCTTCCATAAATATCCATAAGCCAAAATGAAATGTTTTCATCTCCCTGCAAATTAAATTGTAATTCGAGAACATCATGCGCCGGGTTAGGGAAAATATTTATTGACGATACCAAATCATTATTTTCTATCGACTGCTGTTCTTCTTCATTAGTGAAACGCACCATCAGCATATCTGTATTTTCGTCATTTTCGGTATTGCCAGCAGCAATTATTTTTCCATCTGTTTGAATGGCAAGACATAAGCCGATATCGGTGGGACTTTCATTTACGATAAGCATTCCGTCATCACCAAAATCACTATCATTCGAACCATCAGCATTTAATCTTAAAACAAATAGATCATAATCAAAATCAACCGTGCGATAACCGGTAATTAATATTTTACCATCCTCCTGAACAGCAACATCATTTATAATATCATAGTAGTCTGGCGACAGGTCTATCACTCTCCAACCAAAACCGTCGAAACTATAATCCGGAGTGCCATCAGAATTAAATCTCGCAATTGCACAATCCTGATCTGATGAGCCGTCAAATCCCTCAACAAAACCGGCAAGAATTATTTTTCCATCTTCCTGCAAAGCAGAACAAGCCATATAATCTGCAGCAATGTTGCATTTAGCAATTCCGTCGTCGCCAAAAGTCATGTCGGGTGTTCCATCAGCATTGTATTTAATCATAGCGATATCCACATCACTGAGATCAGTATTAAAAGTGGCACCTGAAATTATGATCTTACCATCGGGAAGAAGTAATAAACCGGTTCCGAATTCTGTTGCCGCGTAATCGAATATGCTCGTTACAACAATACCATCTCCCCCATAAGAATTATCAGGTGTGCCGTCGGATAAAAATCTTGCAGAACCAAAAGCTAAATCAGTTCCATAAAATGCTCCGCCACCAATTAATATTTTTCCGTCGGGTTGAATTACTACTTCATTTGCTTCGCATCCATAACTGCCGAGGCTAATATCAAAAGTAAGTTTGCCGTCACCACTAAATGTATTGTCGAGGGTGCCATCTGCATTATATCGTGCAGCAGAAAAAACAGGTTTATCCAAATTAAATGATCTTCCTGCCGCAACAATTTTTCCGTCGTCTTGCAAACCGATAGAATAAATTACATCGAGCAGATCAGTGCCTATATTATGCACATTTGAACCCGTTCCATTAAATGTATTATCGAGGGTGCCATCGGTTAAATATCTAGCAATAACATATTTCTGCGTACTTCCATATTCGGTTACGCCACCGGCAACAATTTTTCCATCAGGCTGAATGGCCAATGAAAAAAATGCGTCATAAGCATCGGGAAAATCTGTAATTACAATCCCATCTGTACCAAATAGCGGATCAGGCTGCCATGGAATTTGAGTAAAAGCTAGAGATAAAAAGATAATCGAAAAGCTAACTGAGGAGAATAAATGTTTCATAGTTGATAGTTTTTTCTACAATATTATTGATTTTTTATGTTAAACTTCAGTTATCAGAACGATTAAAATACGCAGAAAACAGAAATGATGAAATTGCGCTGCGTTTAATTCATGATTTCGGGTGACTTTGTACCAGTTTGGCCAATTATGAATTCATATACCAGTTTAGTTTAATATTTCAATAAATTTGCCGAATGGTATTTCTTGATTTTGAAAAACCCATTGCTGAGTTATATGAAGAATTGGAGAAGCTGAAGCAAATGGGCGATAAGCAAAAAATTGACATTGCGGAAACCGCTGCTAAATTGCAGGACCGTATTTCAGCCCTTAAAAAAAATATTTATGATAACCTCTCCGGCTGGCAGAAGGTGCAGCTAAGCAGGCATCCCGACAGGCCCTATTCTCTTTTCTATATTGAAAAAATGACCGAAAACTTCATCGAGCTCCATGGCGATCGTAACGTGGCTGATGATAAAGCAATTGTTGGGGGATTTGCCGATCTCGACGGCAGCGCTGTGATGTTCATTGGTCACCAGAAAGGAGTAAATACCAAAATGCGCCAATTTCGGAATTTTGGAATGGCAAACCCTGAAGGTTATCGAAAAGCATTAAGGCTGATGAAGCTGGCGGAAAAATTCAATAAACCGATCGTTACGCTTATCGATACACCCGGCGCATATCCTGGGCTCGAAGCGGAAGAACGCGGTCAGGCCGAAGCAATTGCCAGAAATCTTTATGAAATGACGTTGCTGAAAGTGCCTGTAATTTGTGTGATCATAGGTGAAGGTGCCTCGGGCGGTGCTTTGGGCATTGGCATTGGCGACAGGGTATTCATGCTTGAAAACACATGGTATTCGGTTATTTCACCCGAGTCGTGTTCAAGCATTTTATGGAGGAGCTGGGATTTCAAGGAAACAGCTGCCGAAGCTTTAAAACTTACTGCGGCTGATAATTTTAAGAATAAGATCATCGACGGTATTATAAAAGAACCCGTGGGTGGAGCGCATTCAGATCCGGATGAAATGGCCAAGATCCTGAAAAAACATCTTAAAAAAACACTCAAAGAACTATCTGCGCTGGAACCTGAAGAAAGAATAAATCAACGCATTGAAAAAATGGATGCCCTTGGTGTTTATGAAGAGATAAAACCGGAACCGGCATCCGGCTAATTAAATCATTGTGATCAGAAAAATAAAAAACAGGCTGTTTGGCCGATTCGTAAATTCCAAGAAATATACCGACACCCATGTTCGGAAAGCATTGGATTATGATCACATAAAATCAATGGCCTTTTTGGTGGAGGGCTCCGATCCGATCGCATTGCGTGAATTATTAAATCATCTCAATAAATTTGAAAAGGATGGTAAAAAAGTTACTTACCTGGGTTATGTAAAAAAATTCCCGCCTTTTGAAGATGAGATAACCTGGATCACAAAAAAAGATCTTAGCTGGATAGGAATTCCAACAACAAAAAAAATAAAACATTTTATTGAAAAGGAATTCGATGTGCTTATCAATACATCGATGAAAACAATTCGTCCGCTGGAATATGTTTCTACTTATTCAAAAGCCGGACTGAGAATTGGGAAATTTGACGACAATAAAACCTTTTGTTATGATTTTATGATGAATATGGACGACAATAACGTGATCACATATCTCGAACAGGTGGAACGGTATCTTAGGATGTTGAAGGCGTGAGAGAGGTGAAAAATTGCATGACGGTGTGAAAGTGTGGAAGGTATAAAGGGTTAGCAGGGTTGACAAGGTTTTCAGGGGTTGCGCCTGCCAACTGAGACTGCGACTGCCAACTGATTCCTGGTTCCTGGTTCCTGGTTCTTGATTCCCGGTTCCTGGTTTGTTCAAAAAAATAAATTACAAAATGCATAATTACGCAAAAAAAATTACGGATAAATTTTATGGTACAGGAGTAGCAATTGTTACACCATTTAACGATGATGATACAATTGATTTTACGGGGCTTGAAAAACTTATCAATTATTTAATTGATGGCGGTGTTGAATATTTAGTAAGCATGGGAACCACCGGTGAAAGTGCAACATTAAATGAAGAAGAAAGATTTTCAGTAATTGATTTTACGATAAGCATTGCAAAAAAACGCGTTCCTGTTGTTGGCGGTTTTGGTGGGAATAATACAGCTGAAATAATTCGCTCCATTCAAAAATTTTCATCGTCGAGATCTGGAGATAATTCAATCGACGCAATTTTAATTGCTTCACCATATTATAATAAACCTTCGCAGGAAGGAATTTACCAGCATTATTTGGAGATCGACAAACATGTTTCATTGCCGGTAATTTTATACAATGTTCCCGGTAGAACGAGTTCTAACCTGGAAGCAGAAACCACTGTTCGCATCGCCCGCGATGCCCAACACGTAATTGCAATAAAAGAAGCCAGCGGCAACTTTGTGCAATGTATGAAGATCATTCGTGATAAGCCTGCTAATTTCCTGGTGATAAGCGGTGATGACCCGATCACGCTTCCATTTATTTCCATGGGAATGGAGGGCGTTATCTCTGTAGTTGCCAATGCATACCCAAAAATATTTTCAGATATGATACGCTCCTGCCTGAAAAATAATTTCCCCGAAGCAGCCCCGCTGCATTATCAATTATTGGAATTTACTGAATTAATATTTAAAGAAGGAAGCCCTGCCGGCGTGAAATGTGCTTTAAAAGAATTAAAAATTTGCAACGATAAAGTGCGTTTACCTTTGTGGAAAGTAAGCGACGGATTAAAGCAACAAATATTTAAATCGATGGAAGGGATCTAATCTGTAATGTGCTAATTAAACCTTCATCTTTCTGGATTCCAAAACTTCTTTCCTGATTTCTGTAGATATATCTTTTAGATCCTGCAGCGATTTTCGCAATCGCGTGCCTGCAGTTTTATTTCCTTTGAGTGTGAATTTTTGCATATCTTCTTCGGCGAGGTTTAAAAGGGATTTCAGTTGGTTAAATTTCTGTTGCATGTTCATAAAAAGGTATGGTTATAAAATTACAAAAATTAAGACTGCCGGAGGGTTCAGGGCCGGAAGTTTTAACCGAGTAGAAAATTAATTATTTTATCGGGATTTACAAATTTTTAAAGGAATAAAAAATCCTGTCTGGTCGCTTAAACTTTTGCTAATTCCTGTTCGAGATAAACGCCGCTTTCAATCTTTTTCCTGATGGCAACAAAGGCATCCAGCGTTAACTGAATATCTTCATCAGTATGTGAAGCAGTTGGTATTATCCTAAGCATCAACATTCCTTTGGGAATTACAGGATAAGTTACTGCCGAACAAAATATTCCATGATTTTCGCGGAGGTCAACAACAAGGTTTATTGTTTCGGGTATACTTACTTTTAAAAACACCGGTGTTACGGGACTATTCGTATTGCCAAGATCAAATCCACTATTTCTAAATCCATCCTGCAATTTATTCACATTGTCCCATAATTGTTTTTTTAACTCTGGGCGACTGCGCAATAATTCAAGTCTTTTTAAATTTCCAATAACGATCGGCATTGGAAGTGATTTAGCATAGATCTGTGAGCGCAGGTTATATCTTAAAAACCAAACAACATCTTTATCACCCGAAATAAATGCGCCAATGCTCGCCATTGATTTTGCAAAAGTGGAAAAATAAAGATCTATTCCATCCTGGCAATTTTGTGCTTCACCGGTACCTGCACCTGTTGCTCCCATCGTTCCAAATCCATGTGCATCATCTACCAGCAAACGAAAATTATATTTAGTTTTTAGATCAACGATCTCTTTTAATTTACCCTGGTCGCCACCCATTCCGAAAACACCTTCCGTAATGAGCAGAATTCCACCCGGTGTTCCCTGCACCATTTCAGTAGCACGCTTTAACTGCACCTCGCAATTGTCAATGTCGTTATGACGAAATACAAATCTTTTTCCCTGGTGCAAACGCACGCCATCAATAATACAAGCATGGCTTTCACCATCGTAAACAATTACATCATGACGGTTGCACACTGCATCGATCACACTCATTATGCCCTGGTATCCATAATTCAGCAGGAAAGTATCTTCCTTCATCTCAAACTCGCTCAGTTCTTTCTCCAGTTGCTCGTGGTAATCCGAATTCCCGCTCATCATCCGGCTGCCCATCGGATAAGCAAGCCCCCAGTGTGCAGAAGCTTCTGCATCTACTTTTCTAACTTCCGGGTGATTTGCCAGTCCTAAATAATTATTTAAACTCCATGTGATCCGTTCTTTTCCTCTAAACATCATTCTTGGCCCGATCTCACCTTCCAATTTTGGAAACATCATATATCCATGCGCAACATCACTCCATTTGCCGAGAGGGCCTCTGTCTTTTCTTAATTTTTCGAAAATATCCATATCGTAGTTTTAAAATCTGAAAGCGTGCAAAGATATTATGTCAACCTCATGCGAAAAAATTAATCTTGAAGTTTTCAATAAATCGGGGATAAGGTCGTTAAGCTTAGTTTTACTAACTTTGCGCCTCTTATGCTTAAGACCAGGGTAATTGCCATTACAATTATAATAATTTCTTTTGGAGTTTTTACCGGATGTCGCTATGATAAAATTTTAAAGAGCGATGATTTTGATCTGAAATATGAGAAGGCCAAGATGTACTATGGCAAAGGTGATTATGCACGGGCACTCCCGCTGCTTGATCAGTTGCTTACAGTAAAGATCGGAAGCCCGGAAGAAAAGGAGATCAGATATTATATGGCGTATTGCTATTATGGGCAGGGTGATTATTTTACTGCCGCGGGTATGTTCAAGAACGTATTTGTAACCTTTCCCCTGTCGCCCGAAGCGGAAGAAACACTTTATATGAGTGCCAAAGCGATGTATGATGCATCACCCCGCTACCAGCTCGACCAAACATACACTGAGAAGGCTATTGAAGGTTTTCAGTATTTCACCGATGTTTACCCAAAAAGTGCACTTACCCCCAAGGCCAATGATCTGATGGATACTTTGAGGGCTAAGTTGGAAGCCAAGTTGATATATAGCGCAGAACTTTATTACAATACCGAAAACTACCAGGCCGCCGCCATTACCTATACCAATGTGCTGCTTGAGTTTCCCGATACAAGGGATGCAGAAGAGATAGGTTATAAGATCGTGAGCAGTTATTTTAATTTTGCAGGCCAAAGTATAGTTTGCAGGAAAGAAGAGCGGTACGATGATGCTATAAAAAGCGCTAATGAATATGTATCGAAGTATCCGAACGGAAACAGGACCGAACAGGTTAAGTCGTTGAATGAACGCAGCGCCGCATTAAAAGAGAAAGCAATAACCGAAATAACAACTTATAAATTAAACTGTAATGAGCTCACTAAAGAAGATTAATACACAATTATCCCCTCAAATAGAGGTGCAAAGCCTGAGAGATATTGAAAACATTTCAGGCAATATCTATCAGTCTATTTCAATAGTTTCCAAAAGGTCGGAGCAGATCACACAGGTGGTACGCGGCGAGTTACATGGAAAATTGGAAGAATTTGCTTCGCACCAGGACAATCTTGAAGAAGTATTCGAAAATCGCGAGCAGATCGAAATTTCAAGGTACTATGAAAAATTGCCAAAAGCCACTATTGTTGCGCTCGATGAATTTCTTGATCGTAAATTATACTGGCGCAACCGCGATACCCCCGAGGTTAAAGAAATTAAATAATGTCCCTGCAGGGCAAAAAAATCTTATTAGGCGTTTGCGGTGGAATTGCCGCTTACAAATGTGCTTATCTCACTCGGTTATTAATTAAAGAAGGCGCTGAAGTAAAAATTATTATGACCCCTGATGCAAAAGCTTTTGTGGGTCCCGTTACATTTTCAACACTTTCGAAAAACCCTGTTATAATCGACTTTTTTAATGCCGATACCGGTGCCTGGAATAATCATGTTAGCGCAGGCATGTGGGCCGATGTTTTTGTAATAGCACCGGCAACTGCAAATACCATTGCGAAGATGGCTGTGGGTATTTCCGACAATTTTCTTCTTGCAGCATATCTTTCTTCGAGGTCAACTGTAATTGTTGCACCTGCAATGGACCTTGATATGTGGCAGCATAATACAACACGTAAGAACATACAAAAGCTGAAAGATGGCGAGAACATCATTATTGGCCCTGAATCTGGCGAACTGGCAAGCGGGCTGATTGGTGACGGCCGAATGGCTGAACCGGAAAATATCCTCTTTGAATTAAAAAAATATTTTTCGGGGTCTGAAAAAAAATTAGCTGGTAAAAAAGTTTTGATCACTGCCGGGCCTACACACGAAGCAATAGATCCTGTTCGTTTTATCGGAAATAATTCGTCGGGGAAGATGGGATTTGCCTTAGCAGAAATATTAGCAGAACAAGGGGCAACAGTAACTTTAATTCACGGGCCTGTTTCCATCAGGTCAAACGATAACTCCATTCATGCAATTGCTGTTACCAGTGCAGAAGAAATGTTTAATTCCGCAGAACAATATTTTTCTTCAACGGATATATTAATTGCAGCCGCAGCAGTTGCCGATTTTACCCCTGATAAAACAACGCATCAAAAAATAAAAAAGAGTGAAATCAATAGCAAAGGAATTGATCTTCATTTGAAACCGACCGTCGATATTTTGAAAACGTTGAGTGGAAAGAAAAAACCGGGGCAGGTTATGATCGGGTTTGCCCTTGAAACCGACAATGAAGCAGAAAATGCCAGGAAAAAACTTGTGGAAAAGGGATTGGATTTCATCGTATTGAATTCGACAAGGGATAAAGGTGCGGGATTTCAGCACGATACGAATAAGATCTCAATATTGGATAAGAACAATAATGTGGTTAACTTTGAATTGAAGCCAAAAAAAGAAGTAGCAAAAGACATTGTAGATTATTTAATTAAATATTTGCATGCGTAAAACAATTATTCTCCTGATCACTTCGTGTATTGCGATGAATTTATTTGCACAGGAATTAAACTGTGTTGTTACGATCAATGCCGAAAAAGTTACACAAACAGATCCCAAAATATTTAAGACCCTGGAATCATCGATCTTCGAATTCATGAGTACAAGAAAATGGTCGGATGATATCTTTAAACCGGAAGAACGCATTGAATGCCAGATATTGATCAGCATTACAGAAGAACTTTCCAGCGATAAGTTCAGAGCCCAGACAAGTATTGTTTCCAGGCGTCCGGTTTTTGGCAGTGATTATAATTCCACCTTACTCAATTTTCAGGACAAGGATTTTGAATTTCAATATTCAGAATATCAGCCTTTGGAATTTAATGAGAACCAGTTCACGAATAACTTAACTGCCATGCTTGCTTATTATGCCTATATCATCATCGGTTTGGATTATGATTCATATGCACAAAAAGGCGGAGATAAATATTTTCTGAAAGCGCAAACAATTGTGAACCAGGCGAGCAACACCGATTCGAAAGGATGGAAAAGCTACGATGGTACACGAAACCGGTATTGGTATATTACAAATATCATGGACCCGAAATTTTCTGCAATGCGTGATGCCTTTTATCAGTACCATCGTCAGGGTCTTGACAATATGTATAACGATCAGATAAAACCGGTCACCACGATTACGAAAGCAATGCAAACGCTCGATAATATCAATCGCACCCAACCGAACAGCATGATCATGCAATTATTTTTCAGTGCGAAAAGCGATGAACTCTTAGGCATTTATTCAAAAGCGCAACCTGCAGAAAAAGCAAAAGGTATTTCCTACCTCATACGGCTCGACCCGGTGAATGCAGATAGTTATCAGGAGTTGTTGTCGGGCGGGAAATAATTAAGATTCGAAGGGAGAAGGACCGAAGGGAGAATGGTCGAAGTCACTTGCCAAAATACGTGGAACCCGGATGAAATTGTTTCCAGGAGTGATAGAATTCCTGGTATGCCTGCACAGGTTTTAATTTTGAATCCTTAAACAATCCTTCAGTACAAACTCCATTCATATTCCATTTGGAATTTGAAATATTATCTACCAGGAAATCTCCGGTTTCATCCAATGTAAATTTCAACGACTGTCCATTTAAATTACTTTCGTAAACATGAAAATTTTGCAGGTCATTTTCTATTACAATTAATATCGCGGTTCCGGGGATTGAATCATTAATTACCTTTCCTTTTACCACATCATTCCAGTCGTACGCTTTTTCATATCCATTATGATCAACCCCAATTACCCATGATTTAAATTGCCAGGAATTTTTATCACGCATTTCAAGATCGCTCTGAATAGTACCCTCATCAAATCCAGCCAGCGATTCGTAATCCTGTAAAAACTTTTCATCAGGTTGCATGATCTTTGAATCAGGATACTTTGTTAACCACGCTTTTAATGTCATTTGTTCGGAGAATATTTCTGTTAGTGAATTCCCTTTTTCAGGACCGGTTACTGCTTCTCCGGTTGCCTGACGCCACCAGCTTTTAGTTGTTTCATCTTCAAACATTGCATTAAAATGGTCCATGCCAACCAATCTGAAAGTTTCCTCTTTTCCTTTATATACAGGATCGTAAACCCTGCCAGTGCGACAAACAGTGCAATAAGTAGCCATTATAGGTTTCCCTCCAACAATATCTCTTACCTGATGATGATATCCGATTATTTCTATTGGGTACGCTCTTTCTTCACCATTTAAGCTTACACCAATTATTAATTTTCCCATACCAACCTTATTTTCAGAGGCTGTTGCAAATATTTTATTTTCGGGCTGATAAAACATATGATCGGCAATTAATCTGAAGTTCAGGATATAATAGATCAGCCCGAACAACACCAGAAAAATAATTGTAAAAGTGAGCCTCCCCCATTTGCGGTTTTTAATAAGTTTATACCCCTGCCAGAATATTATTACCAATAATATTATTCTCACCCAAAAAATAACACGGTGTAAAAAATAAGCCAGGTCAACAGTATTATCATACTGGCTGCCCGGGAATGGCATGATAAAAAACACCCGCATTATTTCAAAAGCGAATAACAGCAACAAAGCAAGAGGGAGAATAATTTTTCTCATTCCTGCAAAGATAAATACTCGATTCACTCCGTGTCGCAATATTCCATGATTAACAATAGGTTTACAAACTCAATCAAACGTTGCCATTTCCTCCCCTTCAAATCTTCAATCCTTCTCCCTTCGAATCTTCCCCCCTTCTCCCTTCATACTTCTCTCTTCCTACTTCTAATTATCTTTACGTCATGCTCAAAACACTGCGCATAAAAAATTACGCGATAATAAATGAGGCGGAGATCAGCTTTTCCGACAAGATGAATATTATTACCGGTGAAACGGGTGCCGGAAAATCCATTTTACTTGGTGCACTTAGTCTGATTGTCGGAGAAAGGGCAGATGCCAGGGTATTATTCGACAAAGAAAAGAAATGTATCGTTGAAGCCATCTTCGAAATTTCCAATTATGGGCTGGAGAAATTTTTTGAGGAAGAAAACATTGATTTTGAAAAGGAAACTTATATCCGCAGGGAATTGAGTGATAACGGAAAATCGCGTGCATTTATAAACGACACTCCCGTTAATTTAAATGTGTTGCAAAAACTCGCAAACAACCTTGTCACTATCCATTCGCAACATGAAACATTGGCATTAGGAGATTCGGGTTTTCAATTAATGGTGATTGACGCCCTGGCAAATAATGAGGAGTTACTACAATCATATAAAACACAATTCAGGAACTGGACAGCCGTTTCAAAAAAATTAAAAGAAACGGAAGAATTGGCCCGCCGTGCTTTAACTGAAAAAGATTTTATCGAATTTCAATTTGAGGAGTTGGATAAAGCAAACCTTGATAATATTGACCAGCTTGCACTTGAAAATGAATTGACACAACTCACACATGCAGAAGAAATTAAAAAAGGATTGATGCAATCTGTTGAGCAGCTCGACGGTGGTGAAGAGAATATTTCACGGAATTTAAGAGCTGTAATAACACAGTTAAACACCATCGTGAAATATATACCGGAAATTGAGCCCTATATCGATCGGCTCGAATCAGCTTCTGTTGAATTAAAAGATATCAGCCGCGACCTTGATGACAAAGCAGAACTAACGGTTGCTGACCCTGCCAGAAGTGAAGATATTCAACAGCAATTAAATATTTTATTCCGGCTACAGAAAAAACATAATCTCAATACTACTTCCGAGCTCATTAATTTTCGCAATGAACTTGCTGCAAAACTTGAAGCCTTTATCAACAGCGAAGAAGAAATTGAAAAATTAAATAGGGAGCAAAATAAATTATTTGTCCAGGTTCAGCTTAGTGCAAAAAAATTATCAGAAAAAAGGACGAAGGAATTTCAAAACCTGGAGCGCTCGGTGTCAGCACTGCTAACTGAAGTGGGAATGAAGGATGCAGAATTAAAGATCAGTCATGAATTCGATATTGATAAATATCTTTCTGAAAGAGGAGCCGATCATGTTCAGTATTTATTTAGTGCAAACAAAGGTTCTGCATTGCAGGATATTAAAAAGGTTGCGAGTGGCGGTGAATTATCGCGGTTGATGTTATGTATTAAATCATTGCTTGCAAAAACTGTCGCATTACCAACTTTAATATTTGATGAGATCGACACCGGTGTTTCGGGCGAGATCGCCAACAAGGTTGGGAAAATATTATTGAAATTATCGGTCAATCACCAATTGATCGCAATTACACATTTACCACAGATCGCTTCTAAGGGCGATCATCATATGTACGTTTACAAGGAAACAAACGGCAAGGCCACGCAAACTAAATTGAAGATCTTAAACCGCGATGAACGGCTTATCGAAATTGCTAAAATGCTTTCCGGTGAAAAGCCGACAAAAGCAGCGATAGAAAATGCAACAGAGTTATTGGAAAAGATTTGACATTAATTACACGTAAAATAAAAAAAGGGGACGTTAAAAAAACATCCCCTGTGTTTTAAATATCTAATGCTCTTTCAATCAATTACCACCGGTTTACCCATTGTTTTATCACCCGATGTGAACTGGATGGTATATACGCCGTTGCTTAAATTATCTTTCTCCAGGTCAAACGAATAATACCCGCTATTTAATTTTGAATCATTGATCGTTAATACCAATCTTCCTGTAACATCAATTAATTCAATTTTTATCTCGGCAGGCTCCGATAAAATAAATTGAATACCTGTTGAAGTTGAAAATGGATTAGGGTAAATACTTAGATCAGAAATACCTGCAATTTCCTCAATTGAATTCTGACCTGTGGTAAAATTATCCTCCGTGCTGTAAGCTGTTTCTATTTCAGGTATTTCAACACAAATTGTTTTTACCGCCCAGTCGTAAAGTGTATTTGGTATCAATCCGGTTAATGTAATTGATGGAGTTGTACTCGATGCAAAGAGCCAGTCGGGTGAAGCAGCAGGTTTATATTCTACTTCATATGCAACAGCGCAAACTGCATCATCCCATTCCAGGTTTGCAGTAGAGCCGGTAACAGTTATCTCATTTAATCCTGAAGGAACTCCACAGGTTATAGTAATATCTAATGGATTAGCTGTACCATTAAAATCCGGGAGCGATGAAACCACCCGCATTCTATATTCAGTTCCCGATTCAGCATCCGCCGGAATTGTGCACGCAATTATTCCTGAAAGATCAGTTGACGTAACTGAACCGATTACAGTTGGAATTCCAAAACTTCCTGTAGCGCTACTTAATTCAGCAGAAAAAACATTCCCTGCATAAAATGCACCTGTTGCAGTAAAGGAAACATTTAATTCTTCTGCAGGACAATATTGTGTTTCTGCAACTTCTATAGCTAATGTTGGAACAACATAATCAAACAAGTCTGATCTCCATATATTTCTTCCATAGGTTGCTGCATATAATTTATAATTTGCATAACTGATCTCGAGTTCGTGCACCATTACATTCGGCAAGCCGGTCATATAAGGTTCCCAATCGGCAGTAAGATCATCTTTTGTAAAAACACCAAGGTCAGTTCCGATATAAATACGATTTGTCATGCTCACATTTTCATATACAATGCAATTTACCGGCACATTGGGAAGCGTGCCTGAAATATTCGTCCATGAATCGCCTGCATCATCAGAATAAAAAACTTTATTTCCATCGTCATAACCACTTAATACCACCCAAACATGTTCAGGATTTTCATCACTCACTGCAATATAATTAAAACCGATTCCTGTATGAGGTAATGCACCAGTAATATTTGTCCATGAATCACCTGCATCGGTTGAAACTTTAATTGTTTCAAGAGCAGCAGCATAAATATAATTTGTATTTGAAGGTGCAACCGCAATTGCAAAAACTTCACCGCCAAGAGTTGCGGGTTTATTTATCCACGATGTTCCACCATTCGTTGATTTTTGAATTCCACCCGTACCGGTTCCAAAATACATGGTTAAATGATCAATAGGATCCATTACATAAGGAGTGAGCCAGGCACCGCCGTCTGTCGGACAATACTCCCACGTATCACCACCATTTGTAGATCTGTTGAGATAACCGTTATAATATTCAGCGTAAATTCTGTCTTCATTCGTATAATCGATAATCGCTTCCATTCCGTCGCCACCAAGCACGCGGGTCCAACCTGTTCCATCCCATAAATTAGTACCGTTATCCTGCCATCCGCTTAAAACCATTTCAGGAACTGTATATGAACATGATATTCTGTAAGGCTGCGCAATTCTCAATCCATCGCTGATGTCGGTCCATGTTTGTCCTTTATCTGTCGACTTAAATATTCCGCCGTCATTTCCCGAATACACAATATTTTCATCGAGCGGATCGCATAATAAAACTTTATTATCTGCATGCACATAATCAGGGTCGCCCCAATCATCCCAGTCTGATTTTTTCGACCAGGTGTTTCCCCCATTAGTTGTTCTTGCAATTTCAAGACCGCCGGTAAAAACAAGATCTTTGTCTACATCAGAAACACCAAGCACGCGATCATAATAACCATAAAATGTAGTTACTGATCCGGGTGACGATAAATTAGACCAATTGTTGCCGGCATCTTCACTGATAAACATATCATCTCCAGGGCAAAAAACATAAATGACATCCGGATCATCGGCAGTTGTTTCGATCGACATTCTGTCATCAGAAGCCGATAAATTATTTTCAAGAATTTCCCAGGTTAATCCGGCATTTGTTGAACGCAGCACATCTTTATCACCAACAGCATAAATAATATCTGCGTCCGATTTATTAAAAGCAAAATCATAGCAATGTTTAGTTTCCACAAGTGTCCATGTATCACCACCATCATCAGTTCTGTAAATTCCATTTCTAGTTGCGGTAATAAGGACATTAGGATTATCGGGATGAATAATAAGCCGTTGAATTATTGATAACTCTTCCTGCAGATAACTTAAACCTGTTGGCAACCAGGTTACACCTCCGTCTGTTGATTTGAGAATACCAGCACTATAAACTCCTCCCCAAAAATCCTGGTCAGGTTGCCAGTCGGCTTCATAACCATAGCCATCGCCAGAAGCAAGATAAATGATATTGTTATTGGTAGGATCAACCGCTACGTCAGCAATACTTGTTACCGGAATATTATCGGAGATCGGTATCCATGTCGCACCTGCGTCTGGTGATTTCCATAAACCTCCACCGGCTGTTCCGGCATATAAAATATTGTGGTCAACCGGATCAAAGATGAGGCAATTAACACGGCCAACACCTCCTCCATTTTCCGGAGCAACTGCGGTTCCAACCGGTTCCCAGGTTGCTGCCCTGTTGCCAGCATTAATATTTGTATGGTTGATCTTATATTTATCAAATTCAAGAAAAAGGATCCTGGGGTCGGGATAATTTCCATCGGGGTCAACACGTGTGCGCATCAGGTAATCCCAGCGCATGAATTTCGCCCGCAGGTCGTCGGCCTCATTATCGATATCGAATAATCCCGCTTCAATGTCCAACTCATTCAAATAATTGAGATATTCGGTGCGAACCTCAAAATAATTTGGCGAGTTTGGCAAAACAGGCCATTTTTTCTCTAAGGTCTGCGCAAAAAGTGTGGTTGTGAGAATGAGGGCAAAAACCAAGGAGTAGAAATATTTCATAATATGACTGAAATTTTAATAAAGTTAATCAATATCGTTTAAAGGAGTGAACTGAAATGTTAATATGACAATGCGGTTACTCATCAAATTCAGCAATAAATACAAGACTGTTTATGAAAACCCTAACACCTTTGACTGGCGACCAGTTCTGCACTATCTTCGCCAAATGGACCCTTTTTTAAATATCGATGATCTAACCCAGCGTGAGGTTGCTCCCGGATTTTTCGGAAAATTTATTCACTCCGAAAAAATTACAGTCGCTTATTGGGAGGTAAAACAAGGTGCAGAAATTCCTTTTCATGATCATGTACACGAAATGATGGTAAATGTTATTGAAGGGAAATTGGAATTAACTATTGGCGACAAAACGGAAATCATACAATTCGGTACAGTGGGAATTATTCCTTCAAACGTTCCCCATAAAGCAAAAGCAGTTACAGATTGTAAAATTATTGACGTATTTTATCCGGTGAGGGAGGATTATAAGTGAGGAATGAGGAATGAGGAATGAAGGAATTAATTATTAACCTTTGAGACACTTCGTGCCTTTTGTGTCTTGGTGGCAATTGGGTTCAGCGAGTTTACGAGCTTGAATAAATTTCAGAATTAAAATTGAATTTTCGTCTATGAAAAAACTAATTATTGCATTAAATCTTTTTATTGTCAGTTTTTCTTCAGCAAGGGCGGATGAAGGGATGTGGATTCCCATTTTGCTTGAGCAACTAAATATTGATGACATGCGGGCAAGAGGATTTAAATTAACTGCAGAAGATATTTATTCCGTAAATAAAAGCAGCATGAAAGATGCTGTTGTACTTTTCGGCGGTGGATGCACGGGTGAAATAATTTCCAATGAAGGTTTGGTGCTTACCAATCATCACTGCGGATTTTCGGCCATAAATTCATTGAGCTCGGTTGAAAATAATTATTTAAAAGATGGCTTCTGGGCAAAAAATAAAAATGAAGAAAAACCCTGTCCCGGATTATCGGTAACATTTATTATTGCAATATATGATGTAACCGATAGTATTCTCCCCTATTTAAAATCGACTTATACCGAAGCGGAACGCAATGCGATCATTAGAGAAATAGCGGGAGGGATGGAACAACGATATACCGAAGGATCACATTACGGCGCAACGGTAAAAGATTTTTATTATGGCAACGAGTTTTATTTATTTGTAACCGAGCGGTTCACTGATATCCGCTTAGTTGGTGCACCACCATCAAACGTTGGAAATTTCGGCGGCGAAACCGACAACTGGGTTTGGCCACGACATACCGGCGATTTCAGCATGTTTCGTATTTATGCCAATGCAGAAAATATACCTGCAGATTATGACCAGGGCAATAAACCATTTGTTCCCCGTTATTCATTTCCCATTTCAATAAAAGGTGTACAGGAAAATGATTTTACTATGGTATACGGATTTCCGGGAAGGACACAGGAATATTTACCCGCAGCCGCAGTTGATCTTACGGTGAATTCGATAAACCCAAACAGGATATTAGTGCGTGATGAAAGACTCAGGATCATGAATTCTTACATGAGCGGTAATGATACGATAACGTTGATGTATGCATCTAAAGCAAAAGGCCTCGCAAACGCATATAAAAAGTGGAAGGGCGAATTGATCGGATTAAAATTAAATGATGCGATCACGGTTAAACTGGATCATGAAAAACAATTTCAGATGTGGGCGAACACACATGTCGGGAAGGATTATAGAAATTTACTCAGGGAAATAAATACGGCCTACGCCAACTACAAGCCTTATTCAAAGATCAATGATTTTACTTCAGAGGCGGCCTTCGGAATAGAGATCATTAATTACGCATCGGCTTACCGGAAATTAATTGACCTCTGCAGAAATGATACGGTAAGTGAAAGCAGGTTAAAAACCGAGGCAGATAAATTAATGAGTTATTCTGAAAGGTTTTTTACAAACTATCATCTTCCGCTCGACAGGGAAATGTTTGCAGCATTGATGAAAATTTATGTAGACAGTGTTCCTGCGGATATACAGCCGCCATATATCAAAGCTGAAGCAGCGAAATATAATTATGATTTCAATGCATGGAGAGATGCCGTATTCAAAAAAACAAAATTCAAATCTGCAGCGCTGGCAAAATCATCACTAACTAATTTTACGAGAAAAAAAGGATTGAAATTGGCAGCTGATCCAGTATACAAAGTTTACGAAAGTATTGCTTTGAATTATGAAGCTATCGTAGCGAATAATATCACTCCATCCAATGAACAAATAACCAAACTGCTTCGGCAATATATGGAAGCACAGCGACTGTTCGATCCGGAAAAAAAGTTTTATCCCGACGCCAATTCCACCTTGCGTGTTGCTTTTGGCAATGTAAAGGGATATTATGCAAAGGATGCAGTGTATTATTATTACGAAACCACAGACCAGGGTATCGAGCAAAAATATATTCCCGGCGATGAAGAATTTGATATGCCGCCAAAACTTATTGAACTCATGGAAAAAAATGATTTTGGAAGATATGGCAATGATGAAGATGAATTACCGATCGCATTCATCGCCACAAATCATACAACAGGCGGCAACTCCGGAAGCCCTGTCATTAATGCGAACGGTGAATTGATTGGAACAAATTACGATCGTGTTTGGGAAGGAACGATGAGTGATATTATGTTTGATCCGGATCGGTGCAGGAATATTTCGCTGGATATCCGCTATACGCTTTTTATTGTAGATAAATATGCTGGGGCGGAGAATATAATTAAGGAGTTGAGGATAGTGGAGTAACGTGTTCAGGTGTTCACGTTTTGGGGGTGGGTTAAATTTTGTTCAATCTTGCCTGCCTGGCGCCGCCGGCAGACAGGCGCAATCTTGCTCAATCTTTTTGTTGAGGGTGTATAGTGACCAGGATTACTTCTGGTACCGCTATAATGTTTGAATAATCTTTGTGAACCTTTGTGTCCTTTGAGCCTTCGTGGCTATTGGAAATTTCAACGTTACTTTAAATGTAGAAGTGTAAAAATAGCACATCCACATGCGCATTAATTCCAATTTTATAAATTCTGGCTTTGAAGGAGACCTTCATAATTAATCTTGAAAAAAATTATGAAATATAAGTTACGAATTACGAAACACGAGTTGCGAATGACGAGTGAAATCCGTTTTCAACTTAATACTTATCCACCTCAATCACCATCAGCACTGATCCATTATTTTTTGCTTCTGTTTGAAAACTGATCGTTTGGCCAGGAATGAATTTTACGTTGGAAATTAGCTGACTGCTTAATGCATTTCGCAACTTCTGATCGTAGGTGCCGCTTTGTTTATTGAACTGCTCATTGAGCTCTTTATAATTCATAGGCTGTTTGGTAACAACAATGGCCATAAAATCTTTTGTGCCGATGTTATCTACCTCCATGCTGTAATCTTTCGGGAACAATCTCGTTCCGGTTATTCCGCAATAGGGAGAATGTTTTTCTGTATAGGGAAATAATACCGCTGAATTATTTTTTTCATCGGTCGCAAAAATATAGGTATAGCATTCGTGCGAATTCGTAACCTGCACTTTAAATTTCGTTCCTTTTTTTACTGCTGATGTTGTCGCAAATAATCCATTCCCTTTTCCCGTGAGCGGAATATTTTTGTTTGTTGCATTATCAACCAAACCAAATTCAACCGATAAAGTATTTGATACCGGTTTTGAAACCGAACCCATCGGGTAAACGCCATACGCTTCAACAACATATTTTTCAAAAACATTATATGGAATCCAGGCAACACCATTTTTTCCCCAATCAGGGCCCCAGCTATTCATCACCTGGAAAGCACCTCCTTCTTTAAAATCATCATAGCCGATCACGCACATGCAATGCCCGCCAAAACCACTCATGCTGAGGTCTCTTTCGGTAGGGTTCCAAACATCTTCACCCATCATTGGCTGCATAAAACTTCCACCTACCATCATTCCAATTACCACCGGAGCTCCCTGGGCAAGATTTTGTTTGATGGCCACCAGATCAATTTGCTCCTGCCCCACTCCCTTCGAATCGCCAACCGTAAGCCGGTTAAATCCTTTCATTTTATATTGTGACGCTTCCTGCTTTTGATTTGCATTTGGCTGTCTTTCACAATCCTGGTCTGTGTATGGAAATTTATTCAGACTGATCACACCCTGGTCCTTCATGAGGTCCATGGCATTATTAATATATGCCCCCTGGCAATTTTGCATACCGATCTGGTTGTATAAATAGGCCGGGCTGAAAGCGATATCATCGGGATCCTTTCCAGTGCGTTCTGCTTCAAGTATTGTTCTTGCAGCATAAGCAGAACCCCAACCAACGCAACTTCCCTGCGATCCCTGATTTTTTCTTTCAGGTGCATATTGCAGCAAAGAAATGCTTTCGGGCAAGGGGTCCCTGGTATTATCAGTAACGGGGGGTTCAAATATTTCAGTGGCGTCAAATTTTTCGGGATCAAATCCGGCACCGGTGCTAAAGCCCGCAATAGACTCATCGCCGCCACCCGGGTTCAACAAGTTTCCTCCAAAAAAGTAAACCAATGCAATTATAACAATCACAATAACACAACCCGTTTTCGGATTTTTTGAGAATAATCCAAACAGCAGGGGAATTAAAGCGGTGATAATATTTCCACCGCCACCTCTGCCTCCACCGCCGCCAGGCAGGCGAGTTTGCTGGCGCTGGTTGTTGTCGGGTACCATCTTTATCGGCATATGATTAATTTTACCCGAAAGATATTCATTTTTGTATCCCTAAATACTTTGTGTAATAAAAAAATGTTGCCATCGTTATTTTGAAAATCATTTAATTATTTATTAAAATTGTTTCCTGTGGACATTATCCTGAAATACTTTCAGAATTTAGACAAAAAACAACTTGCTCAATTCAGGCAGATTGGTCCTCAATACCATTTCTGGAATGAAAAAATAAATGTCGTTTCGCGGCAGGATGTAGATAATATTTATGAGCATCATGTTTTGCATTCATTAGCCATCGCAAAATTTATTGAATTTACTCCCGGCACAAATGTTCTTGATCTCGGAACCGGCGGAGGATTTCCCGGAATTCCGCTTGCAATTTTATTTCCTGAAGTGCAATTTCATTTAATTGACAGCATCGACAAAAAAGTAAAAGTTGCAGAATCAATTTATAAAGCATTGGGCCTTCGCAATGTTACCGTAGAACAAAAGCGAGCTGAAGATGTAAAAGAAAAATTCGATTTTGTTGTTACCCGTGCTGTTGCCGATATGATGATTTTATACGATTGGACAATTAACATCATACGTCGCGGCGGTTCGGTAAATGACTTCCCAAACGGTTTGATCATGCTCAAGGGTGGATTCCTGGATCTTGAACTCGCACCATTCAAAGAATTTCTTTACAAATTCAATATTACCGAGTGGTTCAGGGAACAGTGGTTTGTTGATAAATATTTGTTGTATATGCCACTTGATTAGAAGTGCGGATTGCGGATTTTCAATTGCGAATTGAATGTTTAGTGTATTAGCGAACAACCCAAAATCCGCAATTAAAAATTCGAAATTCGCAATGTTTTCAGATTTCCAATTGATTGTTCAGTGCACCAGCGGCAACCCACAATCCGCAATTGTAAATCCGAAATTCGCAATAGTGTCACCTTCTATTAGTTTTGGCTGTTTTACCTGATGATGTGAAAATAGCGGTTAATTGTGCCGCTTCATTCAGTAAAGGCTCCGCTTTTGATTTAATGCCGAAATTAATCTCCATTAATAGCTCTATCCAATACTGCGACTCATCAGCTTCTTCTTCAACAATCGTAATTTTTGAAATAAAGTCAGCAGTTGATCGAACGCGGCAGGCTGCCCGGTAATTTGCTCCAACAGATGTAGCAGACCTCAATAATTGATTGGCGATAATATTTGTCGAGGTTGATTTCGGAATATACTCAACTAGTTTAATTACATCAATTGCGAATTTTCTTGTTCGCAACTTTAATTGCTCGGAAGTCATTTTTATTTTTATTAGGATTAAACAATATTATTAGAAGTGAAAGGTAAGAAATATTTTCAAAATTGCGAATTGAATGTTTAGTGTATAAGCGAACAACCCAAAATCCGCAATTGTAAATCCGAAATTCACAATATTTTTAGATTGCGAATTGAATGTTTGTCATTAGCCAGGTAAAAATCCTAAAATTCGCAATTGAAAATCCGCAATTCGCAATTCCCTCAAAACGCTCTATTGATGCCCACCACATATCTCAATTGAAAATAATCCACTTCTTCAAACGGAGGGCGGTTTAAAAATAAGGGGAGATCGATTCTAACGGTAATTGGTTTAACAGTTTCGAGCGGACCGAACCAACTCCAGGTGAAAGCAGAACCTATTCCTGCATCGGCACGCAGATCAGAAATATTTTTTAGATCCTGGTTTGCAATAAATCCTGCGTCGCCAAAAATATAGGGTTCCATTTTAATGAATTTGATGAGTTTGAAATTAAATAGCCGGTTAAATTGTAATTCTGCACTTACCGATGTGCCACTTGTTCCGTAATACATATAATCAATGCCATCAACATCATTTAATTCGGGAGCAAGATAGCCGGCGTACCCACGAAGATTTAATCCTCCTCCAGCATGAAAATGATTTGTCGTTTCACCAAAATCCGCCCATTCATCAGGAAAAAACCCGCGGGAGCGTGTATATTTATTGTCGAGCAATTCTTCGCTGTTTGCACCTGCCAGCATTAATGCCGATTCAAATGGAACATCTGAGCCTGTTCCCGCCTGGATAAAATATCTTGTGCGCAAATCAAATTTCCCAAGTCTTGTTTTATTTATCGTTTCAATATTTAACCTTGAAAAATCATAATCGCTGTAAAGCTCATTGCTGCGAAAACCAAACTGGATTTTTCCCGAACCGGTATAGTAATTATAATTATGTTCATATTCGATATTCACAGTATTATTTTTCAATTTATTGATAAGATCGCCATTATACAAATATTCGGTTTTGTTGAAATACATGTCTTTTACATAAAGCGATAATTTATTTCTTAAGCCATTGCCCAGCTTTTTTTCAAACCCGGTTTTAAATCCAAACACGCCTTCAAGATATTTTACGTCGAGAATAAAATCGGAATTGGATAAAATGCGATCAGTTGCTGTTCTATAATTGAAATCAAAATTTAAAAGGTCGTAATCATCGCTGATATCAATATTTTCTTCACCCAGTTGTTCAACAAATACAGGATCGTACAATAATCCCTGTCCCAGCCCAGTATTATACCAGACAGTTAATTCCAGTTTATGTTTGTATCCGAAGTAGTCGCCATTAAAATTCCAGCCTGCTTTTACACCATCATAGGCATTCCACCAGATGTCGGGGCGAAAGCGCATTTCATAATGTTTCCAGTCTTTGTAGTTAGAGATCTTCGAATCAAATTCCCAGGTAACGGGACATTTCCAGCTGTTATCGAGTTTATTAATGTCAGCCAGCCTGTTCGACGGATCAATTATTACATCTTTAATTTTTTTCGAAGTAGTAATTTGTGCTACATATTCTTCATTTAATTTATCCCAACCATACCATTTTGGTAATATAATGACCTTAGGGTTTGTCAAGCCCGCATTTTTTTCGTATTTATTATACCAGTTATTAGGGATATAATATTTTAATGTATCGCCATTTTCGAGTGTAACAATAAAATCAATTGGCATCTGCATTTGCCCATTTCTTTTAAAGATGATAGCATAATCTTCAGAACCTTCAGGTTTATAAACCATTTCACGCTTTATTTTTTTTACATCTTTAATCCCGTAATCAATATTTTTTGTTGTTTCTAGCCATTGATCAAAAAACCAATTCAAATCAACATGCGTGTATTGAATAATTGAATTTCTAAAATCTTCAAAGTAGGGATGACATAGTTTCCATTGCTGCGTATAATTTTTCATTGCGGCAAGAAAAAGATCATCACCCAAAACATATTGAAGATTATACAACATTACAGCAGTTTTAAAATACACATGCCTGTAACCACCGCCGTGATTCAATGCCGAATTAAACATATCGGAATGTGTATTTAATGGCATGTCGAGCTGCCGGGCCGCATCATCGAGATATGCATAGTATACTTCACTCATTATTATTTCATCAGGATCCCTGAATTTTGCTTTATAATTATTTTGTTCTTTATAATCTATCCTGTAGTCGCCATCAATTTTTCTATATCCCCATGCAGTCAAAAATTGAGTAAATCCTTCATCGAGCGAAGCTCTGTAAGTTTCATTATTTCCCACCATACCAAAAAACCACATATGCCCCACTTCGTGAATAAACAGGTCGCGGTAACTCGGGTCATAACCGCCATCGAGAGTGAGCATTGGATATTCCATCCCGTCTCTCGCATCTGCAACAATTATTTTAGGCCATATATAATCGCTGAAGTCTTCGCTGAATGTTTCAATAATTTGTTTTGTATACATGGCCGCATTTTGCCATAATCCTGCATGCTGTTCCTGTGCAAGTGCAATGCATTTTACAGGTTTGCCATTTACCATTGCCATAGCTTCACCTATGCGATAAGACGGATCGGCAGTGAATGCAAAATCGTGCACATTGATCGCATAATATTTCCATGTTTTTTTCTCACCGGCAATATAAGGAATGATAACAGAAGCAGGTTCTTCCCATGGCTTTACCGCAAAATTTCTAATATCGAGTTTTTCACGTAATGACTTCGGCAATACTTCTGCTTCATTTTCAAGATAGCCCGTTCCTTCAACAATATAATTTGAAGCAAAGGTGAGCGCTATTTCAAAAGTGCCATAGTCACCATAAAATTCTTTCCCTAAATGTTGGTCGGTATCCCATCCGAATTTCCTGTCGTAAACACAAATCCGCGGATACCAGTGCACACCATTATAATGTGTAAATTCTCCTGAAGGATATTTTTTCATCCTCCTGCGCAAACCTCCGTTATCAAAATATGATTTGAATGGGATCTGAAATGTAACACTCGATCCGGATTTTAATGGTTGTGGGAGATCAACTTTAATTACTGAAAAATCCTGCGTTATTGTCGCTTCCTTATTTATTGTATTTCCATTTAATTTAACAATAGTGATCTTTTCTACATCTGTTCCTTTACCCTGTTGTTCATATTTTCCAAAAGCAGGTTTGATATCATTTGCACGGTTTAATTCGTCGAGGTATGAACCGGGCTGAAAAATTTCCTGGTAAACATGAAAATAAACAAAAGGCAGATCGTCGGGCGAATTATTAAAATATGTTAATACAAGATCGGCATCAATAATATCTGTGGTTTCATCAATATTAGCTTTTATCTGATATTGCACATCCTGTTGCCAGTATCCATCGAAGGGTTTTTTATTTTTCCAGTAATAAGGGTTTTCGGCAGACCGGTAGCCATAGGCAGGGCGAGTGAAATTATCTCCCACGATCTGGGCTTCAGAATAAAAAATACCCAACAAAAACAGGCACGTCAGAAAAATATTTTGCAGATACCGCATGTTATTATTTGATTTGTAGTGTATTGCAA